>JAUWOH010000008.1 GCA_030612225.1 Desulfobacteraceae bacterium | reverse complement strand
GAGACTTCAAAAAAGAAAGTAGAGACTTCAAAAAAGAAAGTAGAGACTCCAAAAAAGAAAGTAGAGACTCCAAAAAAGAAAGTAGAGACTTTAAAAAAGAAAAAAGCTGGATCAGTTAAAGATATAAAGAACAAGATTCGGGCTTTTAAGGCTGAGAGAAAAGCAGCTCTTGAGGCAAAAGATAAAAAAAGGGCTACGATTTACAGGCGGCGCATTTCAAGGTTGAAGAAGAAAACTCGAAGGGCGGCATAGAACAGATGATCGATCCTAAATCTTTAGCATTTGATATCGACGGTGTCTTTGCCGACACCATGACCTTGTTTCTTGATATAGCACGCGATGAATATAACATAAACAGTGTAAAGTATGAAGATATTACCAGCTATGTTTTGGAAGAGTGTCTCGATATAGATACAAAAACGCTAAATGAAATCATAATACGCGTGATGGACGGAGGCTATGCGGCAGAACTAAAACCCATAGATGGTGCAGTGGAAGTTCTGTCCAGAATTGGCAGAAACCACGGTCCGCTGCTGTTTGTTACCGCCAGGCCATACCTTGGTCCTATACATGATTGGATATTGAAACTGCTGCCTTTTGGGCCGGAAATAATCGATGTCGTTCCAACCGGAAGCTTTGAAGATAAGGCAGATGTACTTTTAAGTAAAGGTTATTCCTGTTTTGTCGAAGACAGGCTTGAAACATGCTTTTTATTGAAGGATGCCGGAATTAACCCTGTTCTTTTCAAACAGCCCTGGAACAGAGCTAATCATCCTTTCCTTGAGGTTGACACATGGAGCGAACTGGAATCTATGATTGAGTTTTAGAGGGATTGTAATAATTTAGCCGTTTAAAAATTCGACTAATTACGATTGAAAAGTAGATGTCGCCGATTCAAACAAGTATTATTTGAATGTCGAATATCGAATCACGCTACAGGCGTGACAGAATTATGAAGGGGTCACTTCGACATTCATTATTCCTTGTTCGATATTCTGCGGTTCAAAACACGTATGCAAAGTTGATTCCATCTAAAAAAATAAAATGTTACAAAGGGTTAAATATTACGAAATCATCAAATTTTATGGATGTACAATCGGCAGATAGCATGATTTTCTCATTTATCGAATCCCTTTCCTCTGAAAAGGGATATTCAACAAATACTTGTCGTGCATACAGGCATGATCTTAAGGAGTTTGTATCCATAGTCTCAGGCGGTCAGCCAACAGGGAGTAAGACTGAAAAGGACAAAGGTGCTTTCAGGATAGATAAAATAGATAGCCTTACAATAAGAGGGTATTTGGGGGCTTTACATAAAAGCAACAAAAAGACCACTATAGCGCGCAAACTTTCCGCAGTTCGCTCTTTTTTCAGGCATCTTGTAAAGCACGGTTATATTACTGACAGTCCGGCAGATTCGATACTTACACCAAAACAGGAAAAAGCAATTCCTGCTTATCTTACTGTTGATGACATGTTCAGGCTGCTTGATTCCATAAAAGATGACAGTTTGCTCGGGCTCAGGAACCGGGCAATTTTTGAGACAATTTATTCTTGCGGGATACGTGTTTCAGAACTTGCCGGTTTAAATCTTTTTGATGTTGATGCTGCATCACGAGTGATTCGTGTTCTCGGAAAAGGAAACAAAGAACGGATCGTACCTATCGGCAAAAAAGCGATAGATGCGATAAAAAAATACAGAAATAAATTGGACACTGAATCCGGTGCACGCACTGACAAAAACGGCCCGCTTTTTTTAAATAAAAATAACGGTCGTCTGACAACACGTTCGATTGCACGGATCCTAGATAAACTGGTTAGAGAATGCGGCATGCAAACACCTGTTTCACCCCATGGACTGCGACATTCTTTTGCTACCCACATGCTTGATGCAGGGGCTGATCTAAGGGTAATTCAGGAACTTTTAGGTCATAAAAGCTTATCTACAACACAGAAATACACGCACGTTAGTATAGACAAACTGATGGAAACATACGATAAGGCGCATCCGAGGAAGTAAGTAGCCGTTCACGGCTTGAAATTTGAAATTGGAAAGTAGAAATTCGGCAGAGATGAAACGAGTTTACGAGCTTGGTGCGTAAAATGTGGAGTTGCTTTTCCGCAAGCCCTAAGCACTTAACCAACAACAGGCTGTTTCGGAGACCAATTCATTATGAAATTTCATGGAACTACAATACTGGCAGTAAGGCACAAAGGCAAGGCAGCAGTCGCCGGTGACGGCCAGGTTACAATGAATAATAATATAATAAAGCACAAGGCAAAAAAGGTAAGAAGGATTTACAACGATAAGATCATCGTAGGATTTGCAGGTGCAACAGCGGACGCATTAAATCTTTCTGAACGTCTGGAAGCAAAGCTTGAGAGATATAACGGCAATTTGACTCGCAGTGCTGTGGAACTGGCCAGGGACTGGCGGACAGACAAGTATTTAAGGCGACTTGAGGCAATTATGATTGCCATGGATGAGACCAAAATTTACCTTATTTCAGGAAATGGTGATGTGATTGAACCTGATGAAGGGATTATCGGAATAGGCTCAGGCGGTGTTAGTGCTCAGGCTGCTGCAACGGCTCTAATAAAACATACCGATATGGATGCAAGGAGTATTGTTCAAGAGGCTATGAAGATAGCCGCCTCCATTTGTGTATTTACGAATACTGATGTAACTGTAGAAGAAATGTAACTGTTCAGGTTCACAGTTCAAGGGTTCACGGTTCAACTCTGCCTGCCGTCAGCTGGAATGGTTAGACTGATAAGAATTGAACATTTTGAAGATATTGAGACATGGCAACCGGCATGTGAATTGACGTAGAATCAAAACTTAACAAGGATAGTAAAAGTATTTATTACTTTTTACAAAACCTTCAGGATCAGGTAAAAAAATATGAGTAGTAATCTTAAACCAGCAGAAATTGTAAGAGAGCTTGATAAGTATATAATCGGTCAGGATAAGGCGAAACGTTCTGTTGCTATAGCTTTGAGAAACCGCTGGCGCAGGCAGCAGGTTCCAAAGGAACTTCGTGATGAGATAGCGCCTAAAAATATAATACTTATGGGCCCCACAGGCGTGGGAAAAACAGAAATAGCAAGGCGCCTGTCAAAGTTAACTGATTCTCCTTTCAGCAAGGTTGAGGCTTCCAAGTTTACTGAAGTGGGATATGTAGGGCGTGATGTTGAATCAATGATAAGGGATCTTCTTGAGCTTACGGTAACTACAGGAAAAGTAAGAGAAAGTGAGGACGTAAAGGGTAAGGCGGCAAAGATTGCCGAAGAAAGGATGCTGGATATTCTTCTTCCAAAAGCAGGAAACCAGGAAACTAAAAAAGACGAAGATATCACTGATACACAGTTTGAGGTTGTACAATCCGAAGCCGGCGGATCATCCTCTACAAGGGAAAAGCTAAGATTAATGCTTCGTGAAGGAAAACTGGACAATCGATATGTTGACCTGGACGTTGAAGACCGGAGTATGCCTATGGTGGAAATCTTTTCGAACGTAGGTATGGAAGAGATGGGCATAAACTTTAAAGATATGTTGGGTGGTATTTTGCCAAAAAGTTCAAAAAGGCGGAAAGTAAAAGTATCGGAAGGCATAGGAATTCTGGCTCAGGAGGAATCACAGAATCTTGTGGATATGGAAAAGGTTGTGAAAAATGCAATTCAAAAAGTTGAACAGTCCGGTATTATATTCCTTGACGAGATTGACAAGATCGCAGGAAGGAACAGCGGGCACGGTCCTGATGTTTCAAGGGAAGGTGTTCAAAGAGATCTTCTTCCAATAGTAGAAGGAAGTACTGTAACAACCAAGTATGGCCCGGTCAAGACGGATCATATACTTTTTATTGCTTCCGGTGCATTTCATACAGTCAAGCCGTCGGATTTAATCCCGGAGCTTCAGGGCCGTTTTCCCATAAGGGTTGAGCTCGATTCTCTTGGAAAAAAAGAGTTCATCAGGATACTTACGGAACCTAAAAACGCTTTGCTCCTTCAATATATTGAGCTGTTAAGGACCGAAGGGGTTGACGTTGTATTTGAAGATGATTCAGTTGAAGAGATTGCAGGGATTGCGGAAGAAGTTAATAATCTGACTGAAAATATAGGAGCAAGGAGACTCCACACAATTATGGAATGCCTTCTTGAAGATATTCTTTTTGATGCACCTGACATTAAAGAAAAAAGAAAAGTAATTGACAGGAAACACGTAGAAGAGAAATTAAAGGATATCAAGGATAATGAAGATCTTAGCAGGTATATCCTGTAAGCGGGTTGCGGGTTTCGAGTTGCGAGTTTCGGGATGCGTGTTGCGAGTTGCTGGTTAGAAAAAGGGAATATTTCCGATTTTTTAAAAGTTGCTAAGAGTATATTAAAAATGAATCAAAACGTAGCAGACATATTGATAGAAGCACTTCCCTATATTCGGCGCTTTTCCGGCATGACGATTGTAATAAAGTACGGAGGTCATGCCATGGTGGATGAGAAGCTAAAGGAAGATTTTGCCAGAGATGTTACCCTGTTAAAATTCATAGGGTTGAATCCGGTGGTTGTACATGGTGGTGGTCCCCAGATCAGCTCCGTCCTTGAACAGATGGGAATAACTTCCAGATTTGTAAAAGGAATGCGATTTACGGATGAACAGACTATGGACGTGGTGGAGATGGTTCTGGGCGGCAAGGTAAACAAGGCTATTGTGGCACAGATTAATCAACAGGGAGGAAAGGCTGTCGGGTTGTCAGGCAAAGACGGAAACCTTATCCAGGCAAAAAAACTTCATATCGTAAACCATAAAGATGATGACAAACCACCTGAAATAATTGATCCCGGACTGGTGGGTGAGATAACACATATCGATACTGATATTATTAATACACTGACCGCTAAGGATTTTATTCCCATTATTGCACCTGTTGGAACAGGGGATTCAGGAGAAACCTATAATATAAATGCAGATCATGTGGCCGGCAGGATAGCAATGGCACTTTCAGCAGGACGCCTGGTTTTTCTTACCGATGTTGATGGGGTTCTTGACAGTAACGGGTCTTTGATATCTTCCATAGATGCACAGTCCATAAAAAAAATGATTAATGAAAAAAGTATTTCAGGTGGTATGATACCAAAGATAGAGTACGCACTTCATGCCCTTAAAAGCGGGGTTAAAAAAGTTCCGATAATAAATGGTACAAAACGTCATGCCTTATTACTGGAACTATTTACTGATAAAGGAATTGGAACGGAAGTAATAATATGAGCAGCGAAATAATAAAAAAAGCGGATAGAAACATTGCAGGAACCTATAAAAGATTTCCCATTGTAATAGAGAGAGGAAAAGGTTGCAGGCTCTGGGACACCAAAGGGCGCAGTTACACAGATTTCGTTGCAGGAATTGCTGTTTGTAACCTTGGCCATGCACATCCATTAGTTGCAAAAGCACTTTCAGCACAGGCGGATATTTTGTTTCATGTATCGAATCTGTACTATACTCTTCCGCAGATAGAGCTTGCATCCTGGCTGGTTGAAAACAGTTTTGCCGACAAAGTATTTTTCTGCAACAGCGGAGCTGAAGCAAATGAAGCTGCAATTAAACTGGCCAGAAAATATTTCAGTGAGAAAGGGGAGAAGAGCAGGTATCGGATCGTTGCCATGGAGAAATCTTTTCATGGCAGGACAATGGCCACCCTGTCAGCTACAGGTCAGGAAAAAATAAGAAAGGGATTTGAACCTGTTCTCGATGGTTTTGATTTTGTAGAGTTTAATGATTCAAAAGCCGTGGAAAGCAAAATCGACTCATCCACGTGCGCTGTTTTATTAGAACCTGTTCAGGGCGAAGGCGGGGTTCGCTGTCCTGATTCAGGGTACCTGAAAGCTGTAAGAAGAATATGCGATGAAGCCGGTGTGCTTTTAATATTTGATGAGATACAAACCGGAATCGGACGTACCGGTAAACTCTTTGCCTATGAACATTTCGAGGTTGAGCCGGATATAATGACTCTTGCTAAAGCTCTTGCAAACGGGTTGCCCATTGGAGCCATGCTTGCAAGAGAAAATATAGCTTCCGCATTTGGACCAGGGGCACACGCTACCACGTTCGGTGGCACTCCGGTTATTACAGCAGCATCACTTGAGGTGTTAAAAGTAATCGAAAGGGAAAAGATTGTTGAACATTGCAGAAAGACGGGCGATTATTTTAAGGAAAGACTTTCATGGCTGAAAGAAAGGCACGAAGTTATTGAGGATGTCCGGGGAATAGGACTTCTTTTGGGAATGAAGCTGAAGACTGATGGGGGGGCTATTGTTAAAGAATGCATGGAAAAAGGTTTCCTGATAAACTGTATCCAGGATAGCATTATACGGTTTATCCCTCCCCTTATCATAGAAAAAGAAGAGATAGATGCGCTGGTAAAATGCCTAGATGAAATATTGATGGACTTGTAAAAAGCTAATAAAGGCGCTTTACGCCCATGTGGATGAAAATAACTGGTCAATCATATCAAAAGGCTATGAACATCGAACATCGAACGTCCAACGGCGAATTATGAATAAGGTATTCTGCCGATTTATAAACTGACAGAGCAAAGCGATTTCATCATTCGATGTTCAACGTTCGATGTTCGATGTTCGACGTTCAAAAGCTGCTTTGCGGTATTGTAACCGAAAACAACTTATTAATCATATCAAGAGGTTATGATTTAGTTATTTGTAAGGAGAAAAACCGTGTCTGATAAAGTAAATAAAGTAGTGCTGGCCTATTCAGGAGGGCTTGATACATCTGTTATTTTAAAATGGCTTATCGAAAAATACGAATGTGATGTGGTAACTTTTTCCGCTGATATTGGCCAGGAAGAGGATTTATCCCATATAGAAGGAAATGCCTTAAAAACCGGGGCAGCAAAAGTTTATATAGATGATCTTAAAGAAACATTTGTAAAGGATTATGTTTTCCCGGCATTTCGTGCAAATGCAATATATGAGGGTCAGTATCTTTTAGGTACGTCTCTTGCCCGTCCCCTTATAGCAAAGCGTCAGATTGAGATTGCTAAAATTGAAGGGGCAGACGCAGTAAGCCACGGGGCAACAGGTAAGGGTAATGACCAGGTGAGATTTGAACTTGGCTATCTTGCCCTGGACCCGCATATTCGAATTATTGCACCCTGGCGACAGTGGGATCTGAATTCCCGCACAGCCCTGATGGCTTTTGCAAAGGATCATGGCATAGAAGTACCAACCACACACAAGAAGCCATACAGTACTGACGGGAATCTATTGCATATAAGTTATGAAGGCGGTGTTCTTGAAGATCCCTGGGCAAAACCGCCAGATGATATATTTACTCTTTCCGTTTCCCCCATGGAGGCTCCGGATGAGCCGGAAATTATAGAGATCAGCTTTAACCAGGGTGATCCTGTGGCAATAAATGGTGAGGAGTTGTCACCGGCAAATCTCCTAAAGCGGCTTAACGGACTTGGTGGGCGAAACGGTATCGGCAGGATAGATATTGTAGAAAACCGTTTTGTCGGAATGAAATCTCGAGGAGTATATGAAACACCCGGAGGCACTATTTTGCGGGCAGCACATATGAACATTGAGACGATTACCATGGACAGGGAGGTTATGCACCTTCGGGATTCTATGATACCAAAATATGCAGAACTTGTATATAATGGTTTCTGGTTTTCTCCGGAGATGAAAATACTTCAAGGTATGATAGACCTGACACAGAAAAATATCTCCGGTGTTGTACGCCTTGAATTGTATAAGGGCAATTGCATAGTGCTTGGCCGTAAATCAGAAGAGTCACTTTACAGTAAAGACTTTGCTACTTTTGAAGATGACGATGTCTACAGCCAGAAAGATGCCGAAGGTTTTATCAGGCTTAATGCGCTGAGACTACGGATTCAGAAAATGATTAATGGGTAACGATAAATTGATTATTGACGATTGAAAATTGATGATTGAAGGATGAATATCTTTTAAAAAAATCGTAAGCGTTCACAGGCAACGCAACTGCACGCGATCAGGGCGACCAGCATAGCAGACTGTAGCTGGTCGCCCTGGTCACGCACATCTGCAGCACCTGTGAACGCTTACAGGACGGAGATTGTGCGATCTTTTTGTTCCGAATGGGTGTGAACGGGTACAAAAAATAGGTTGAGCGTAGCGACTTCCACCAATCGACAATCGTCAGTATTCAATCATCAATTAGCAATATTCTCATTTGGTAACATCAACAAAAAATTGTCTATATGACGGTGCTAACTAAAGAGGGCCCACATGTCCGACAAAACCTGGGACGGAAGATTTTCCGATAAGACAGATCCGAGCGTGGAAGCGTTTACATCTTCGATTGATATAGATAAACGGTTGTACTCCTGTGATATCGAAGGGAGTATTGCCCACTGCAGGATGCTTGCAGAAAAATCTATTATTACAAAGGAAGATGCATCAGTTTTGATCAAAGGGCTCGATGACATAAAAGAGGAAATAGAAAAAGGAAAGTTCAAGTTTGACGACAGTATGGAAGATATCCATATGCATATCGAAACCGCCCTTGTGCAAAAAGTCGGGAAGGTGGCATTAAAGCTGCATACTGCAAGGAGCAGAAACGACCAGGTAGCACTTGATGTCCGCATGTATTTAAGACAAGAGACTTTGAGTATAATAAAACTCACAACTGGGCTTAGAAAAGCATTAGTTGAACTTGCAGAAACAAACCTGGATGTGATTTTGCCTGGATATACACACATGCAACGAGCGCAGCCGGTTCTTTTATCACATCATCTCATGGCATATTATGAAATGTTTTTGCGGGATGCACAAAGATTTAATGACAGTTTGAAACGTGTAAACGTAATGCCTCTTGGGAGTGCTGCGCTGGCAGGCACAACATATCCCATCGACAGGGAATATACAGCCGAACTTCTTGATTTTCCAAAAGTGTCGGCAAACAGCATAGATGCCGTTTCAGACCGCGATTTTATTATTGAATTTTTATCATCGGCAAGCCTTTGCATGGTGCATTTTAGCCGTCTGTCGGAAGAGTTGATTTTATGGTCTTCATCTGAGTTTGCTTTTATAGAACTTTCCGACTCCTTTGCGACGGGCAGCAGCATTATGCCCCAGAAGAAAAACCCTGACGTGCCTGAACTGGTTCGCGGCAAAACAGGCCGGGTTTTTGGAGACCTTATGGCCATGTTATCTATGATGAAATCTTTGCCGCTTTCATATAACCGCGACATGCAGGAGGATAAGGTAGTATTGTTCGACGCGGTTGATATTTTAAAAGCCTGCATAAATATTTATATAAAAATGCTTCCTGAACTGAAAATAAACAAAGAAATAATGAAGAAGGCTGCATCCGAAGGTTTTCTAAATGCAACGGACATGGCCGATTATCTTGCTGTCAGGGGAATGCCCTTTAGAGAAGCACACGCTTGTGCAGGTAAGGCAGTAAGATATGCTCTTGATAAGGAAAAAGAGCTTCACGAACTGTCAACAAAAGAGTTGCAATCCTTTTCATCCATAATTAAAGAGGACATCTTTAAATTTCTAGACACAAATGAAATGATTAACCGGAGAAAATCTGGTGGTGGAACAGCACCAAAGAACGTAAAGGCAGCGATAAAAAAAGCTAAAAAAGATTTGGAAAAAGAAACACAAAGGTTATCGACTTGAAAAGTCTGATTCCAGCAATAATCATTCTTGTTTTTCTTTTGCCAGGATGTGGCAAAAAAGCTCCACCTGTTCCTCCACGGCAGAAGCCGGTCCCGGCTGTAAGTGACTTAAAATATAACATTGATGGTGACATACTAACGCTGGCCTGGACGATCCCAAAAGGAAAAGAAAAAGCAATTCCGGATGGGTTCATTGTGTATAGATACAAGAGGCCGGTTTCAGATTCTCCATGCAAAAACTGCCCAAAGCTGTTTCAGAAGGTGTCGGATATTCCGGCGGATATTACGCCGGATATTATGATTGACGCACCTGGTTATGAAAATAAGAATATTGAGTACCGTGAAGAAATCGAAAAAGGCTTTGTATATACGTATAAAGTCGTGCTTTATGCAAAAAACGGCGTGGCCGGCGCTGATTCCAACTACGTAGAATTTAATTATTAGTAAAGAATCTACGCCCGAAGGACGGGGCATTGATTTATCCCTCGAAGGGGCTGTAAGATACACTTGGTTTAAAGTGACTAAAGTGTCTAAAGTGAACTAAAGTGCCTAAAGTTAAGGAATTCTGTCTATTTTATTTTTATAAAAAAGATAGAGCGAAGCGACACCACAACTTTAGGCATTTTAGGCACTTTAGCTCACTTTAGTCACTCTTTGAGATTTACTCAGGCAAAGCCAATTATCTCTGACCACGCACAAAGGACGTGTTTTTAAAATCCAATAAATTTACAGGCTGATAAAAAATCATGCATCATTTTACCTATCACCAAAATGAACTGTATTGTGAGGATGTGCCGATTAAAAAAATAGCCAAAGAAGTGGGCACTCCATTTTATATATACAGCTATGCTACTTTGAAACGCCATTTTTTTGCATTTGATAAAGCTTTTGAGGGAATCAAGCGGCTTGTTTGTTACAGTGCAAAAGCAAATTCAAACCATGCTATTTTAACATTGTTAAAAAGCCTCGGCAGCGGACTGGACATTGTTTCAGGCGGTGAACTGTACCGCGGGCTCAAGGCCGGTATTTCACCTGACAGGATTGTTTATTCCGGTGTAGGAAAACGTATTGACGAGATTGACTATGCCCTTGAGTCGGGTATTTTAATGTTTAACATTGAGTCCCTCGAAGAACTTGACCTTATAGATAAGCGAGCAGGTCTTTTGAAAAAGAAAGCCGCTGTTGCCATTCGAGTGAATCCCGACGTTGACCCGCAGACCCATCCTTATATCTCAACGGGCCTGAAAAAGAATAAGTTCGGTATTGATGCTAAGACCGCAATTGAAGGATATAAGGCTGCAAGAGCGCTTGAAAATATAAAAATTATCGGGATTGACTGCCACATCGGTTCACAGATTACGCAGGTTCAGCCTTTTAAAGATGCATTAAAAAGTTTGAAGTCTCTGGTAACTGAGCTGAAAAAGATTGGAATCGAAATAAAATATCTTGATATGGGCGGAGGTCTTGGGATTACATATGATGATGAATCTCCTCCGCATCCGGATGAGTATGCAAAAGTTATTGTTGAATTGCTGAAAGAGACCGATCTGCAACTTATCCTTGAGCCCGGAAGGGTTATTGTCGGAAATGCCGGAATCCTGGTTACGAGGGCTTTGTTTAGAAAAACGAGTAGTGTTAAGGAGTTTATTATTGTTGATGCAGGGATGAATGATCTTTTGCGTCCAACCCTGTATGATGCATTTCATGCCATTTGGCCGGTTGTGAAATCCGGCGATGAGTTTGTAAAAGCTGATGTTGTCGGGCCAATTTGCGAGAGTAGTGATTTTCTTGCTGTGGACAGGAATGTTTCTGATTTTAAAAACGGCGACCTTCTTGCGGTTATGAGTGCAGGAGCCTATGGATTTGCCATGTCATCCAATTACTGCTCCAGGCTGAAGGTTGCTGAAGTGATGGTAAGAGATGATCGTTTTCACGTGGTAACAAAGCGGCAGGATTACGAGGATTTGATTAGAGGGGAGTCGACACCACCGTTTATAAACATATGAAAAAAATCAATTTTTATAAAATGAGCGGCAGTGGCAATGACTTTATCATTATTGATAACAGGGATAATGTTGTTGAAGAAAGGAATTTATCAGATTTCATTTCAACTGTATGTCGCAGAAAAATGTCGGTGGGTGCTGACGGACTTATACTGATTGAAAATGCTGAGAACATCGATTTTAAGTGGCGTTTTTATAATTCCGACGGAAGCAGGGCCGAAATGTGCGGTAATGGTGCACGGTGTGCGGCACGATTTGCGTATATAAATAAAATTGCCGGGCCTGAAATGTCTTTTGAAACCGATGCAGGTATTGTATCGGCGCAGGTTAAAAATGACCTGGTGAAAGTGAAGATGACGGATGAGAAGGATCTTAAGCTCGATTTTACTATAGATCTGGAAGACGGGCCAGTAACAGTCAGCAGTGTAAATACCGGTGTGCCCCATGTGACAATACCTGTGGATAGTATAGATGATATCGAAGTTGTTAAACTGGGCAGGGAGATCCGGTATCATGAAAAGTTCACTCCTGCTGGAGCAAACGTAAATTTTTTCTGTCCGGTAAAAGAAGATAAAATAGCGATACGAACGTATGAACGGGGTGTCGAAGATGAAACCCTTGCTTGTGGCACAGGAGCTGTTGCCTGTGCGCTGGTCTATGCATATAAAGCAAAAATGAAATCGCCCATATCCGTCAGGACAAAAAGCGGCGGGTGGCTGTCTATTTATTTTGAAGAAAAAGAAGGTGCATTTTATAATATATATCTTGAAGGAGATGCGCGAATAATTTATAGGGGTGAGATGTCAGAGGATGCTTGGAAATAGATAGTGCCCATACGTTTTTAAATGGGGACCAGTTTGGTACAACTTTTTTTGGGGAGAAAACTGTGTATGATGAAAATTGAAAAGTCCGATAGAATAAACAGTCTTCCGCCATACCTGTTTAAAGAAATTGACAGGCAGAAGGAAGAAGTAAAAAAACGTGGTGTCGATATTATTGATCTTGGAGTCGGTGACCCGGATATGCCGACTCCCGGGCACATTATCGAAGCCTTAAATAAAGCCGCACATGATCCGGCAAATCATAAATATCCGTCTTATACCGGTATGGGCGACTTTAACGAAGCTGTTGCCCGGTGGTATAAGAGAAGATTTAATGTGATTCTGGACCCGGTAAAAGAAGTTGTGACACTTATCGGATCAAAAGAGGGAATTGCTCATATTTCCCTGGCCTTTATAAATCCAGGAGACACAGCTCTGGTAACAAGTCCCGGCTACCCTGTATATGATATCGGTGTTAAATTTGCAGGCGGACAAACATACTTCATGGATCTTTTAAAGGAGAATAATTTTCTGCCGGATCTTGAGGCAGTGCCAAAAGACGTTGTTAAAAAAGCAAAAATGATGTTTATCAATTACCCCAATAACCCAACATCGGCAGTGGCGGACGGGCAGTTTTTTAAAAAAGTTGTCTCCTTTGCACAGGCGAATAACATTGTCGTATGCCACGATGCCGCTTATACAGAACTGGCTTTTGACGGGTACCGCCCGGAAAGTTTCCTTGAAACAGACGGGGCACGGGATGTTGGTATAGAATTTCATTCACTTTCAAAGACATACAACATGACAGGCTGGCGTATCGGCTTTGCGGTGGGCAGGACAGAGGTTATCCAGGCCCTTGGTCAAGTTAAAAGCAATATCGATTCGGGGGCTTTCCAGGCAGTGCAAATTGCAGGAATAGCTGCTCTTGAGGAGGACCAGACCTGTGTTAATGAAATGAACGCAGAATATACAAAGCGTCGTGATATCCTTGTTGACGGGCTTTGCAGTATTGGACTTTCAGTGGAGAAGCCAAAGGCAACTTTCTATGCCTGGATTGAGGTTCCAAAGGGTTATACATCAGCAGAATTTGCCAGCCACCTTTTATTAAAAGCAGGAATAGTTGCCACACCGGGCAATGGATTCGGAAAAGCAGGTGAGGGGTATATTCGAATGACGCTAACGGTCGACAAGGAAAGGCTGAGAGAGGTCGTTGAAAGAATCCGCAATATTGGTTTTTAAATTGGCTCATACTGCTTATATTTCCGTTGGTTCCAACATCGGAAATAAACTTGAAAACTGTAAAAAGGGTGTTGATGCACTGATAAGGTCTGACCCGGTGACACTGAAAGCCCAGTCGCCCTTCTACAAAACCGATCCTGTGGATTATCATAATCAGGACTGGTTTATTAATTATGTAATAAAAATTGAAACGTCATTAGACCCTTTTGAGCTTTTAAACAGGCTGAAGTCCATTCAGCGAAATGCCGGTCGAATCAATGATATCGTACGGTTTGGACCACGTATTCTCGATTTGGATATTATTTTATTTGATGATGCATTGATAAATTCGGAATATTTGACCATTCCGCATCCAAGAATGCATAAAAGACGCTTTGTATTAAAGCCTATTTGTGATATAGATCCTGAAATCATTCATCCTGTTTTTAAAAAAAACATGAAATATCTTTTAGATAACATAGATGCTGAAGAACAGGGGATAGCTGAGTATAAATGCGATTACTAATAATCATAGGGATTGCATATCTTGCATACAGGGCTGTCAAATCCTGGATGCTCCAAAATGTATCAGCCAAGCCAACGGTAGCCCGGGAAACAGCTGGTGAAATCGACGATGTTATGATTAAAGATCCTTTTTGCCAGGCTTATTTTCCTAAAAGAGACGGTGTGCACCTGAAAGCTGATGGCGAAGATCTCTATTTCTGCAGCAAGGAGTGCAGGGACAGGTTTATTGAAGTAAGGAATGAAAAATAAAATTATTAACGTGTAACCGAAATATTTTCACAGGAGGTTTTTATAGATGAAATTTTTTATTGATACGGCAAACATAGACGAAATAAAAGAAGCTGCCAAAATGGGAATGGTTGATGGTGTGACAACCAATCCTAGTCTTATCTCAAAAGAAGGGCGTGATTTCGAAGAGGTTATTAAGGAAATTTGTGAAATTGTGGATGGACCCATAAGCGCTGAAGTAATAAGCATTGATGCCGAAGGCATGGTTAAAGAGGCGCGTCATCTTGCAGGTATCCACGATAATATAGTAGTGAAGATTCCCATGACCGTAGATGGACTGAAGGCAACACGTACACTAACAGGCGAGGGGATAAAAACAAACGTTACCCTGGTTTTTTCACCTTTACAGGCCCTTATGGCGGCTAAAGCCGGGGCAACCTATGTGAGTCCTTTTGTTGGCCGTCTTGATGACCTGTCCCATGAGGGGCTTTTGCTTGTGGAACAGATTGTTGAAATTTACAGCAACTATGGATATGATACGGAAATTATTGTGGCCAGTGTGCGGAACCCGCTCCATGTTCTCGATGCCGCAATGATGGGTGCTGATATTGCAACCATACCTTTTAATGTTCTTGGCAAGTTAGCTGCGCATCCTTTAACGGACAAAGGACTTAAAAGCTTTCTGGATGACTGGAACAAGATGAAAAAATAATGTAAGCATTCACAGGCACCGCATCTGCACGCGATCAGGGCAACCAGCATAGTAGACTATAGCTGGTCGCCCTGATCACGCACATCTGCAGCACCTGTGAATGCTTACAGGACGAAGATTGAGCGACCTTTTTGTTCCGAATAGGCGTGAACGGGTATAAAATAATAAGACCTAAGGGCTAAAAAATGTTACCAAAAGGCGGAATAAAACAAATGCTGAGCCATCCGAACAGCCTGACTCTTTTCAGGATTCTGGCTGTGCCGGTGATTGTAATTCTTTTGTTGTTTCCTAACAGAGTATGTACATTTATAGCGGCTATTATATTCAGTGCAGCAGCTATTACGGATTATCTTGATGGCTATCTTGCACGGCGAAGGGGACTTGTGACAGATCTTGGAAAGGTCATGGATCCGGTTGCCGACAAGCTTTTAGTTTCCTGTTCGTTTATTATGCTGGCATCGCTTCACTGGATACCCGCATGGATGGTCTGCATAATTATCGGCAGGGAACTCGCCGTTACCGGACTTAGAAACATTATAGCTGAAAAGGGGGAAGATATTTCCGCCTCCTGGCTTGGAAAATACAAAACAGGGTTTCAAATTGCAGCTATTATACCATTGATATTTCATTATCCGTATTTTGGAATTAATCTGAATGCTATTGGATATGTCTTTTTGATTGGTGCTTTAATATTTACAGTCTGGTCAGGGGTTGACTATTTTGTTAGATTCAGAAAACTTCTTGAACTATAAGGGCTCGTAAAACCGATGGGTAAGTAGAAAGTTTCATATACCCCCGCTAAAAATCAGCGGGATAAAAAAGCGCAGTGGTTTTTATGCCGAATTTCTGAAAAACTGCTGCAACTTGCACCCCAAGGGCACTTCCTGCGGGGCGTATATGGGACTTTCTACGACGCCATCAAGTTTTTTTGTTGACAAAAATTATTAAAGTCTTTAAATAAGAAACGCTTGAGCGGGAATAACTCAGCGGTAGAGTGCGACCTTGCCAAGGTCGAAGTCGCGGGTTCAAATCCCGTTTCCCGCTCCATTTTTTTAAAAATTTCACTTTGGCGGCATAGCCAAGTGGTAAGGCAGCGGTCTGCAAAACCGCTATTCACCAGTTCGAATCTGGTTGCCGCCTCCAGCGATTTCAAGGATTTAGCCATTTAGGCTAAATCCTTTTTTTGTTCTGAAACCAAATAATTAAAATTATGGGCTGTAGTATTTCATTGTCCCATTGCACCGTAGCTGTGCAAACCTGGCAGCAAATTTACACCAAAATAGGTAAAAAGAACCGCTGCAAAACCTGCTATGGAAAGATAGGCAATCCTTTTGCCGTGCCATCCCCTCATCATCTTGGCATGCAGCAGCGTGGCATAAACAAACCATGTAATAAGCGACCATGTCTCTTTTGGGTCCCAGCCCCAGTAACGCCCCCATGCCGAATTAGCCCAAACCGCCCCTGTTATTATACCTATGGAAAGGAAAAGAAAGCCTAACATTATCATCTGATATGTCAGTTCATCGAGTATATTTGCTGTTGGAAACTTTTTGAGCAAAGGGCTTTTACCTTCCGTGTCTCTTTTCTTAATAAGGTACATACAGCTTGTTCCAAAAGCTATTGCAAAGGCAGCATAGCCTATAAAGCAGGTGATAACGTGGGCAATCAGCCAGTTACTTTTCAATGCAGGGATCAGGGGCTGTATACTATTGTTGTGAAGAGATGCATATGCCATGGCGAAAAAAGCAAGTGGTGTAACAAACGCTCCTATGGTGCGATTTTTATATTTTCGCTCAACAAACAGATAAATGAGTAAAATGGTCCATGAAAAAAAGACCAGGGACTCATACAGATTGGAAAGAGGAGCATGACCAATGCCAAGCCTGTATGATTCTATCCATCTTAAAATAATGCCTGCCGTATTACCTGCAAGTCCTAAAACTGCCGTCCATAAAGCCAGTTTTCCAGGAGCCTCCTTTTTAAAAACCCACGACACAATGTATAAAAAGGCTGCTAAACCGTAAACAAATGTTGTAACTGATAATATAATGGAGCTGTTCATAATTATTCCTTTTCCTCATTACTTTGTATTAATTTTTCAAGTTTTTCCGAAAGTATTTCAATCTTTCTTTGCATCCCGATTTTATTCTTATTTGAAGTGCCTGCAACCATAACCATGCTGTGATTCCCATTGCCTGTAACTTCAATGCAAAGCCGCTGATGTGACATGAAAAACGTGACGAAGCATCCGATAATCATCAAAATAAATCCCGAATAGACAACCCACACGCCTGGATCCTTTGTCACCTGTAGACCGGTATAATATCTGTGATTGTGGCTTGCAACGGCAATAATCACATCGCCCTTTCTCATTTTGTCAAAGCTGGGAAAACGCAGAGGAAGCATTATGTTAACCGGATTTCCGGTTTTTTTCGTTAAGATTCCCATAAAAGCCTCTCCAATATTATGGCCTTTAAAACCGGCAGAACTGCTGTAATCTTTTATTAAAAAAGTTCCAAGGCCTTCCGGCATATCAACCGGCTTGTTAATAACAGCCTTTTTCTTGTATTCCATACCAGTTTCTCTAATAGTAAAGCTCAATGTGACTTCACTGGGAGCCAGGGTGCCATAACTGGACTGAAATATATTAATCCCTTTGTAGCGAAGAGGATCGTTAACAATAATATCTTTTTTTAAAACAGGTTTTCCATTTTCGATAATTACCAGGCTGGAGCGATATTCCTTGGGTGCGCCTGAATCATAAAAACTAAGACTGAAGTCTTCGCACTTAATCTCAAAATCGAGAAGATGCATTTCAGTGGTATTTCTCAAATTTATCTTTTTGGCCGACTCACCCTCGGGTATATTGACAAATCCTTCAAAACCAAAAATTGAACCTATTAAACTGCCAAGCAGCATTAAAATAATACTTAAATGTACTATATAAACGCCAAGGCGTGTCCAACGCCATTTCTCAGCAAAAAGACAAAAGCCGCTATCCGTCTGCTCAATCCTGCTGTATCCATAGCTCCTGGAAAGAACCGGCTTATAGATCTGCTTCAGTTCATCGGGCGTGCGCTTGTCGGAAAATTCTTTTTTATCTTCAAGACGCCTGAATCTTGAAACATTGAATCGCGGAATTTTGACAAATATAATTTTCCATGTTGCTTTCATGCGATCAATTGAACATATAATGATATTTATGGTCAGTAAAAGGAGAAGAATCTGAAACCACCAGGAATGGTACATGTCAAAAATATCAAATATTGAATCAAGAAAAGAAAGAATTTTGTACCGGAGCTCACCGTACTTGTGAAAATATTCAGATGCAGTACCGCTTTGCGGTATGACGGTTCCGATAATGGAAGTAACTGCAAGGGAAAGCAGAATGACTACGGTCAGCTTTACTGAAGTGAAAAATTTCCATACTCTGTTTACAGCATCAGACGAATTCGTCTTATTTGTCATTATTTGTCCTTTATATTTATATTACTGAACGATCACAAAATATCAAACCTGCCCTTATCAGAACATTTATCATTATGCAAAGGGAAAGGGATTTTTTTAACTATTAACGACGCAATCACTTTTTATCCACCGGTTTTATAATTATCGTTGCCGCCTTGCTGTTATCAAGGTATTTTTTTGCAAGGGCTGACAATTCATCTGCACTGATGGAAGCATAATCCTTTAAAATTGTTCGGCTCCACTGTAATTGCTGCGGATAGATCAGGGATTGGCATAGAACCGTGCCAAGCCAGTAGCTGTTTTTCCCAAGCATTTCTTTAATACTCGTAAGGGTGGGTTTAAGGGCACGCTTTAATTCTTCTTGTGTAACGCCATTTTTTGAAATATCTGATGCTATTTTTTTTATCTCCAATTCGATTACACCGGCCTGCTCAGGATCTATATATGCCATGGAATAAAATACGCCATACCCAGGATAAGCCCGCTTTGGTGAGTTAAAGGCAAAAGCTGAATAAACTGCGCCAAGCTTTTCCCTGATATTCTCCCTGAGTCTGTCTGAAAATACTTCCGATAGTACAGACAGGCGGCGTGAACGGTTAATATCCCATAAATCCTCACTCGGATAGGCAACAATTACAATTCCTTTATTAATTTTTGTCGGAACTTCTATTTCCAAAGATTGAGCCACCGGGAATTCAAGCAAATCAGATCTTTTGTTGAGTTCAAGCCCCTTTCGGACCGGAAGGCTTCCAAGATATCTTGATGCGGTCTCTATCACCAGATCAATGTCAAAATCTCCCACTACGGATACTTCGAGCCTACCATGTTTCACAGCGCCGTCGATCCATGATCGGATATCCTCAAGTGTCAATTTTTTTAATTCATCAAAGGAAGGAAGTCCGAACCGGCTGTCTCCGCCTGCCAGAAAGCGCCTGCCGGAAAGCATCATGGCACCGTCTATGGAACGTAAAAGAGCTTTGTATTCCTGCTCAAACCGTTTGATTGAAAGGTTATAAGCGTTTTCCCTGTATCCCAAATCAACCAGATGAGCATATAGAAGCTGAAACAGCAATTCAATTTCTTTTGTTACAGATATCCCATTAAGGGAAAACTTATCTTCGTCTATTTCAAAGAAAACAGATGTATTTTTTCCTGCAAGGGCACGTTCAACATCATCTTTCTCAAGTGAGCCGAGTCCGCTTTCGTTAATCACAGCTTCACTCAATGCGGCAAGCCCGGCTTTGCCAGAAGGCTCAGCCGATCTGCCCGAACCAAAAGCAAGCAAAACTTTTACTTCATCTGCCTTAAAATCAGTTTTTTTAAGATTAAGGCGGACTCCGTTTTCAAAATCAACCCGGACAATTCCGAGATCATCTATTCTTGTTTTAGCAATTATCCGCCCCTTTTCTTCAGGTTCCGGCAGATATGGGAAAGTAACGGATTTTTTCTCAACCGGTGGCAACACGCTTACATTCCGACTTTTGTTAAAGGAAGACAGTATTATATCTTTTGACTCATCTTTGGCGGAAGAAATCTTTGCATTACCGGTAACAAGGACAAGCCTGTGTTCAGGCTCCCATGTCTTTTTGAAAGATTCACGCACATTCTTTAATGTCGATAAATTAATAACCGGTGCAAAAAGCGCTCTTTCCTGGCTGGGCGACTGGAGTACCCTGTTGTTATTTACGCTGCTTATAATTTCCCGGGCAAGAGTGCGGCTGTCTCTGGTTGACGCCTTTTTTACTGCATTATCAAGACCTGAAAGAAAATCTTTTTTTACCCTTTTAAGTTCTGATTTTGTAAACCCGTGTTCTATTGCCTGTCTTAATATCTGTTCGATAACTGATAAAGTTTTATCCCAGTTTTCAGGACTGCAATCAGCAGTAATCTGTGCATATTCTATCTGCCGCAGGTAAATTCCCGAGCTTATGGCAGCCGATGTAAATGGAGTACCGGGTTTGCCAATCATTGCATCCAGCCTGTCCTGAACAATCCGGTCTGCAATATTCTTAAGCAACCACTTTTTCTGCAATGCAAAGGAGTCAGGAGTTTTGTATGTCTTTCTTAGAACTTCAATGCTCACAGTTGTATTTCCGGTTTCTTTTTCAAAGTGATAGAACGGTTTGATTCCTTGATGATTGATCTCACCTATGTCGACATCAGGCCTTCGCTGCGCCCTTGCTGATATTGTAGAAAAATTTTCTTTTATAAGTGAAACAGCCGTGTCAGTGTTAAATTCTCCTGCCATAACAACTACCATATTTTCAGGTCTGTACCATGTATCGTAGAACTTCTTTAAAAGGCTCCGGTCTGCATTCTTAATAATATTTTCTTTGCCTATGGGCAGTCTTTTCGGTATCCTGGTATCAGGAAGTTCAAACTTTAAAGTTGAAACAAATGTGCGGTATGATGCACTGTCACGGGTCCTCTTTTCAGCAAGAACAACTTTCCTTTCTTTATCGATTTCAGATTGCAATAGAAATGCACCCTCAGCATAATCTTTTAGTACAACAAAACCTTTCTTAAGATCTTCTTTGTCTCCTTGCGGTAAAAGGACATCATAAACCGTTTCGTAAAATCCTGTATGGGCATTAGCGTCAGGTCCGAACTGCATGCCTATGTTCTGGAAATACTTTACAAGTTCTCCTGGTTTAAAATGTGTGGATCCGTTAAACATCATATGTTCAAGAAAATGTGCCAGACCCTGCTCCTGGTCTGATTCATTCATTGATCCTGTCTGAACATTAAGATGCATGCTGACTCTGGCTTTAGGTTCGTGATTTTCAATAAGTACATATCTGAAACCGTTTGGCAGTTTTCCGAACACAAGTGTGGGGTCAGGATTAAGATCGCTTTTTTCGTGGGGCCAGCATGGCATTTCATCAATATCACCTGAAGCTGCATTTGCAGCACCTGGAAATGCGTCGGTTTGAAATAACCCAATGACTGGAAAAACAACCGCTAATACAAAAAAAACGATAAAGATGCTTTTTAACGACCTGGCGGACATATGATTATCCTTTGTTTGAGTTGAAAATAAAAAGCCTTCAGTCTGCCTAAGCCGTTACATCAGGCACACTGAAGACTTTTTTAAATTCTTTGTATTTAATCCTGCCCATAAGTCAAGCGGATAAAATACTACTTTGTCACTACTCAGGTTCCGTGGCTCAGGGTTCAAGGGTTCAGGGTTTTGTCGGATGCATTACCAGTTTGTTAATAGCTTTCCAAGGCTTTTTGGTTTCAGGTTTCAGTGCACATGTAGGTTTCAGGTGTCAGGGGCATAGGTGCTGAATACTGACACCCGACACCTGAAACCTTCGAAATGAACCGTTGGCTTCTTACTGCCCCTTAAGGGGCCGCTTTTTCCGAGCGTCGTTTCGGAAAAAGCGTAGTTTCTTACTACTGACACCTGAAACCTGACACCCTGAGTAGTTGTTACACTACTTTTTAATATAAACACCTCGTGAAACCGTCTTGATTTTGCCCTGTTTTGTAAGTTTATAAAGTGCATTACTAAGCTGCCTGCCGCCAAATCCGGTTTTTTCATTTATTTTTTCAATCGCAATACCTTTCTTGCTTCTCTTAATAGCATTAAAAATA
>JAUWOH010000468.1 GCA_030612225.1 Desulfobacteraceae bacterium | reverse complement strand
TTATCCGTTAAGTACTGCTTATCGTCAGTTGTATTTATTTGTTTTGCGTCATCTTCAAATCCATCCAGGACGTCTGAGTCTGTTCCCACTGAAGAATAGGTCTGGGTCTGAATGACAATGGTTGTCATCTTGCTGTCTTCGGATATCAAAAGGTTTCTATATAGCGGGTTTTCAAGGGTTCTCTGCTTTATCAATTTAATTTCTTCAGTTGTCTCAGGCCAATTTTCGAGAAGGTCTTCGACGATCAGTTCATCTTTTTCTCCCCTTGTATTCCTGGCATTAATAAGGCTGGTTATATCTTCAATGTATGGAACATTTTCGAACAGATCCTCGTGCAGCTTTTTTAGTTTTTTTAGAAACTTCGCTTCGAAAACTTCCTGTGAACGGATTGCAATAACGATCAGTTCGTCCCTGCCGAACTGGTCACGAAAAGTATCGTAATCAACTCGTGCCGGGTCTGATTTGTGCATGAATCCTTCAGTAGATATATCGATTGTCAGCTTTGGAAGTTGCGACACGATAGCTGCTATTATTACAAGCATAATAAAAAGGGTTTTAAACCGGTTATGATATATAATCCGGGCTAAGGATCCAAACCTTTTTTCTATGTTAATTCTAATAGTTGTCATTATATTCCTCGATTCTTTACTTTTTTACAGCCTTTAAAATCAGTTTTTCGATTTCACTTGAAACTTCACCTGAAACTCTGTCGCCAAGTTTTTTAACATTTTCCGGAAAAACAGCGTATCGGGACCTGACTGGATAGCTCCCTTTATAGAACATAACACCACCTGTAACCAGTGAGTATATAATAAATGGAGTGGTTTTAATAAAAACACCCTGTTTTGCACCTTCTTCAAGGATATTTGTAACCATGCCGATTATTAAGGCAAAGTCTCCGGCAATAATTTCAGGAAGGTTTTGTCCTCCTGAAGCCTGTTCCCGCATCATAATAGGGGCAAGAAGTGGATTTTGGTCCATGGTTCGAGTAAGGGCATTTATATAATATTTCAATTTTTGTTCGGGTGACTGATTTTCATCTAAATTGTTTATGAAATGTTCAGCGGCGTTACCTATTATATCGTGGAGTACCTGAGCATACAGGGCTTTCTTATCGCCTATGTGGTAGTAAATCATGGCCTTGTTAATCTTAGCCTGCTTTGCGATTTCATCCATGCGGGCGCCTTCAAAGCCGGATTCGGCAAAAATCTTTGCTGCTGCATCGAGAATGCGGCGAATCGTTTTTTCCCTTTTTGACTCTACTGATTTTGAAACCATAAATTTTCCTCCGATAAGCAGTTAACCAAATAGTAAAACTAACTGTTTAGTTAAACTTGTTGGTTAATATAATCTTCAGCAAGGGTTTGTCAACAATTTTTTATCTTTAAAAGGCTCTTAAGGCTCGGTTAAAAATGATCGCTAAAACACGAAATGAATAAAGCATGAAATTGATTCTCTTTTCGTGTTTTCGCCTGCCCCGTAGGTTCGACAGATCGTACTGGGGTACTTTCGTGCTTTCGTGATTAAATTTCTTTTTATTCTTAGGGTTTGCGCAAAAATAAATTCACAATTTTAAGTGTTGAGGCGCCCGGCTGGCAAGGCGCGAAAGCGCAGGAATATCAAGCATATTCCGAGCTTTCGCAACGCAGCCAAGCGGGATGCATCGACGCTTAAAATGTGAAGTTATTTTTGCGCGAGCCCTTAGTCTGTTCGGATTAGAATTTTGAGGAATGGTTGTTGATGGCTCTTTTAAGTGCTGCAGCGTGAACATCCCCTGCAAAATGGACAGGACTTTTCCCATAGATGGGGTCCCAGCCGGCTGGATCTGCTGTGCAGAAAAATTGTGTTTCAAGACCCATGCGGATGATTGCTTCTTTAGCAGGCATATGGACAACACGCAGTGCGGCCTCCCATGTTGCACCACAGGGGGCACCTCTTTTTACCGTTATATGCGTGATTTTACCCCCGGTAATCTTCACGGAAAATTCCGGGGCACCAAATTTTTCGCCATATAGACCCAGACGGACCTGCCTGGAAAGACCGCATCAGGTTGGAGGCGTGATGGCGTCTTTGACCCGAACTTTTTTTCCTGAAATTACCACAGGGATGTTTCTATCCCGGCACATTACCGCAAGATCATAAGATAGATCAGGGTGTTTTAGATAATCAAGGACGATATCGGCCCTGATGTCATCCGGCAGGTATTTGGTTGCATTATCGATAACAGGTGGAAGGTTTTCATCAACGGAAATTGTTTTTATACTGAAAAGGTTTTCACCGTATCTTATTATTCCCTGTATCTTGCTTTCTCCACTGCCGTT
>JAUWOH010000013.1 GCA_030612225.1 Desulfobacteraceae bacterium | reverse complement strand
AAAATGGAAAAAATGAAAAACAATATAATTTTTAAGAAAATAAGCGAAGCAAGTCTTAAAAATAAGATTTTTTTTTCAACCCTTGCCGTAATACTCCTTATCAGCGTACTGATCGCCCTGTTTACAAGGTGGATTCTTATTTCCAGCCTTACACTGGAACTTCAGCGAAGAGGTTTGGGTATTGCTCAAAGCATTGGGGAAAGCAGCAGGGGCTATATGCTGACCCAGGACACTCCAAAGCTGACCAGTCTCCTTTTTGACGCCCGGCTTGGAGAACGTAAATTTCTTATCCCCTATGTGTTTATTCTTGATAAAAAAAATAATGTTATTGCTAATACATTCACAAGTGCTTTCCCGGACGGTTTTCACATGGCCAACAGTCTTCTCCCCGAACAGAGCAGCAGCATTAAACTGCTTAAAATGGGCAGACTCTCGGTTTATGATGTTGCTATTCCCGTAAAAGAAGGCATTTATCAGATCGGAGTCGTGCATGTTGGTTTAAATAAAAACCATATCGACACTCTTATCGGAAAGTTACGGACTACTTTTGTCGGTTTTGTTTCAGTTGTCACAATCATCTTTTTTGTAATCAGTCACTGGCTGTCAAATTATATAACCAGGCCGATTTCTGAACTTACAAAGGTTTCAGATGAAATAAGTCGCGGAAACTACGACATAAAGCCGGATCTTAAAAATAAAATCAAGGGCGCCGGAAGTGAAGTCATGCTTCTTGCTGACTCATTTATCAACATGACCAACAGGATAACAGTCTCGCAAATTAAGTTGAAAGAATCAGAGGGAAAATACAGACGTCTCGTTAACAGTGGTCCAAACCCGATTTTTGTTATTGATCGCAAAACTTTTGAGATTCTCAATGCCAACCCGAGGGCCGAAGAGACTTACGGATATACAAAAGACGAATTTACGGGGATGCTTTTTACAAACCTTGGAACATTCGAGTATAAAGATTCTACTTTGTCTCAAGAAGAAAATGATGAGTGGCAAAAACCGCAGGTGGTAAGTTCCAAGGTTCAGTATTATAAAAAGGACAATTCTCCTTTATATGTCAGCCTTCATGCAAGTCCCACGCGATATAAAGATAGAGACGCTCTTATCATAGCAACGACGGATATTACGGAAATGGTGGAGAAAGATAACCAACTCATCCAGGCCAGCAAGATGACGAACCTTGGTGAAATGTCCGCCGGTATCGCCCATGAATTGAACCAGCCTCTTAATGCTATTAAAATGGCAAGTGAATTCCTTGTGATGATGATTGAAAAAAACAGAAAAATACCTCAGCAGGATCTGTATGATGTGATCAAAGAGGTGAGCTGCCAGGTTGACAGATCGGCAGCAATTATAAACAGATTGAGAGATTTTGGAAGAAAAGCTGACTTTACTAAAGAAAATATATATATAAATGAACCTGTTAAGGGTGTTCTTGAAATTCTTGGCAGGCAACTCAGACTCCAGAACATCGAGGTAGAACTCGATCTTAACGAGACAATTCCACCGGTTTTGGCCCATAACAACCGGCTGGAGCAGGTTATTTTTAACCTGATAACCAATGCAAGAGACGCCCTGAATCAAAAGCAGGAACTTGAAGAAGACTCTGCAAGCCGGTTTATCCGCATCCGTTCCTCTCACGATGGTGAAAGAGTGACGCTTACAGTTTCTGATAACGGTATCGGTATCCCTGAATCATTAAGAGAAAGAATTTTTGAAGCCTTTTTCACAACCAAAGAAATGGGTGAAGGGATGGGGCTCGGGCTTTCCATTTCATATGGAATTGTAAAGGATTACGGAGGAGACATCGATATTGAAAGCAAAGAAGGGTTGGGAACTACCTTTAAGCTGTCATTTCCCTGCGCCCTGTGAAAGGACCTATGAAGCAGAGCCGCATTCAGATAATCCGATTTAAAGACGTGTCGAACTCATGTATAAGTAAGCGTAAAAAAAAAACAGGTGCAATCATTTAATAAAAAACCTGCTAAACTATTATATTCTATGGCTTGCAGATAATAATTGCCTGTTTGTTGTTCTTTTTTAACGCTTACTAATACATTCAAACAGGACCCGCCTTTAAATCGGATCACCTGAATGCTTTTTTGGGTGATATTTTACAAAAGGAGACGTTTTAAAACCGCCTCGGGAGAATAAAAATAAATGCGCAAAATACTGGTAATTGATGATGAAAAGCCGACTTTAAAGATGTTTCGTCTTTTTCTAATCGCCTATGGGTACGAAGTGTTTATTGCGGAAGACGGACAAACCGGTCTTGAAATTTATAAAAAAGAATCCCCTGAAATCGTATTTACAGACATAAAAATGCATGGAATGGATGGTGTTGAGGTCTTACGCAAAATTAAGGAAACAGATCCTTTGACGGAAGTGATCGTTATTACAGGCCACGGAGACATGGATCTGGCCATACAGGCACTTAATCTAGGCGCTACAGATTTTATTAACAAACCGATTGCTAAAATCGCTTTAGATTCAGCTTTAGGCCGGGCTAATGAAAGGATAAAATTAGCCGGCACTCAGGAAAATGAAATTTTATTTCAAAACAGGGACAATCTAACCACTATCGATATTAAAGGAAATATCACCTCGATCTCAGAATCTTTCTTATCAGGTGCATTTAAAACTGCTTCTGAACATGATGCATCAAATATCCTTTTGCGCTTTGATGAAATTTCATCTGTAAATGGTGCCGGCATCGCTATCTTGATAAAACTCCTTTCCGCTTCCAGGAAAGAAAATAAGGTTGTTGCCATCACCGGTATATCAGAAAATTTTAAACAGATTTTTGAAATGGCAGGTATTACAAGGTTTGCAAAAATCTTTGATAAACAGGAGGATGCGATTAAACATCTTACTTTGAGTTGATATCGTTTTGCTATATTTGCAAACCAAGCGCCACACCGCTTTCAAAGCCCTTTTCCTGTGCTTTGATATCAAGGTGCAGTGTAGAGACCGCTTCAAGGGGCGGGTAAATATAACGCTGTGTTTCTCTTGTATCTATTGTTTTTATGTACTTTTTACAGCTGTCACAAAGATCGACTCTGTATTCTTTTTCTTCTTCGCTGTAAAAATAATTCAGTGTTTTACTGTCAGTATTATCACAAAAAGGACAATGCAGTCGTTTGGAAGGCCATTGATGCCAGCAAAAACTGCAAACAAAAAAGCGCTCCCCTTCTCCTATAAACATTGAAAGTCCGGGCATGCTTCCACAAACAGGGCAATAACCTTTTTCCCATGTACTTTCCTTATCCAGATAAGTTGACAGTTGCCCTGCACAGATATTCAGAGAAGGCTTTATACTGCTGTAAGTAATAAACGCCAGAGCATTTTTATCGATTTCAAGCCTGGTGGCCGTCTTTTCAAAAAAGGAAGCTCCCCCTTCAAAAAGACTGTAAAAAAGCGAATCAGGATCTATTTTTCCTGTTTCAATCCCTTCTAAAACAGCTTGAGCTGAAACAACCATATCGCCTTTCATCTCTTTGACAATATTGCATATTTGTATCAGTAGATCCCTGGAAGCTTTTGTATCAATAACGAAATCCGATATATTTATTAATGGAAAATTATCTTTAGCCTTGACTGAAATAATATCGTCAGGAATTTGAATAGGTTCTATCTGTATATGGCTTTTGGAATCTTCCTGGGCAATGAAAATCTGCTCATAAAAATCGAGCATATCCTTATATACAGGTCTTAAACTCTTTAATGCTTTTGCTGCCTCTTTTATATGTTCTGAAGTCAGCGCTATATTTACTGTCATGCGATCTCCTTAAGATAATGTTCTTTGAGTGTGGTCGGAGATAATTGGTTTTGCCTGAGTAAATTAGAGTGACTAAAGTGAGCTAAAGTGCCTAAAATGCCTAAAGTTGTGGTGTCGCCCCGCTCCATCTTTTTTAATAGAATAGACAGAATTCCTTAACTTTAGTCACTTTAGCTCACTTTAGACACTTTAGTCACTTAAAACCTGGTGTATCCGAGCCCCTTCGGGGGGCAAATCAATGCCACGTCCTTTGGGCATCGATTCTTTACATTCGCCTACTCTATCACAAAAAACAGAAAAAGGGGAGAAGAAATAAACCTTCCCCCCTTTCCCTTAATACGCTGCGATGTCCTTATTAAAGGAGGCGTGAAACAATGTTTGTCAGGGGTTTAAACATCCTTCGCAGCGCAACCTGCCTTGTAATATCGAATGCCGTGTTTGAAGCAACAGCAAACTCATGATACAGGCTCGGTTTCTCGGTTACAAGATAAATGACATTTACGTCATCGGGGTCTAAAAGTGCAGCCTTTGGATTTGTCTTTTTAACTGTTGAAAGGCGACTTTTAGCAAGAGCAACCATTTCAGAGCGCTCACCAAAATTCATAGCACCTGTCGGACATGTTTTAACACATGCAGGCAAAAGGCCGTTATGAACCCGGTCAAGGCACATGTCACACTTTGCCAAGGTACCATCCGGTCCTTTTCGAGGAATATTATAAGGACAGGACTCGATGATCTCATCAACATTTAAGCCCTTTGTATTGGCTGTGAAAATAATCGCTCCGGTTGCAGCATCTTTATAAACGGCTGTCTCGTCTCCTGCTGTATCAAGACACGGCGCCTCAGCACAGTGTCTGCATTGCTCAGGAAAGAAAAGCCATTGCAATTTGCCGCCTATCACTTCTTCACGCATTCTCACCAGTTTATAGGTATCAAAGGAGAGATCTGCGGGGTTTTCGTAAGTTCCACGGTTTTCAGTTTCCTCTGCAGGAAGATCGTGCCACTGTTTGCATGCCACCTGGCAAGCCCTGCAAGCCGTACACAGTGTTGTATCAATAAAAAATGACTTACTCATATCAGATCACCTCTCTTTCATATCTTTTTAATATTGACCATAAAGGCCTTGGTTTCAGGTATCCTTGTGTTCGGATCACCGGTTGGTGGAGTGAGCAAATTTGCACTCTCTTCTTTACCTGACTCCGGCCAACGCCATCCAAAATTCCATGGGACGCCTACCTGGTGAACCGTCTTTCCTGCGATTTTAAAAGGTTTGAATCGCTTGGTCACTATCGCCGTACATTCCAAAGAGCCACGGGCGGATGCAACTTTAACACGCTCGCCGTTTTTAATCTTTCTGATTTTTGCAAGTTCCTCGCTCATTTCCACAAAAACCTGCGGCTGAAGCTCAAGGAGCCATGCCTGCGGGCGAGTCATAAGACCTGTCTGCCAATGCTCCGATACCCGGTAGGTCGAGCATACATACGGATATTTTGCACTGTTTGTAGCGTAAGCATCGGCATCTGTTGTATAAACAACTGCGGTTGGATTCATCCTCTGGGGATTCATCAGGTTCTTTGCAATGGGTGATTCAAGGGGCTCATAGTGTTCCGGAAACGGTCCATCAGCGCGACCCGGGCCGAATATCTGAGCATGCCCGTGCTTTCTCATGATAAAGGCATACTTGGCATCCTTTCTTTTTGACCCGTCCGGGTTTTCAAGAGGATACCAGCCACCGTCCGGCACGTCACCGATCCATTTCTTTGAAACATACTTGCCGTCTTTAACATCACCTGTAAATTTAACAACCCAGTCTTTCTTGTCCCAGGGCTGTCCTTTAAGATCCACGGAAGCACGGTTATAAATAATCCTGCGATTTACAGGCCAGCACCATGCAAACTCGGGATAAAGACCGATGTTGTTAGGCGCATCTTTCTTGCTACGCCGGGCGGACATATTTCCTTTTTCCGTGTAACTGTGGCAGTAAAGCCAATTGGCGGAAGAGGTTGAACCATCAGCTTTAAGCTTACCAAAAGACTCTACCAGTTTTCCTTTCTTTGGGCCTTCAAGGTAATAACCGTTAATCTCTTTAGCCACCTTGTGTGGATCATATTCACCGTGAGTTAAATAATCCCATTTCAGGTTGCGTATGGCTTCAGAGGAAACACCGCTTTTTCTGTAGGCGGCTTTGATTTTATTACCAAGTTCCATTATTATATCGCCGTCGGAGAGGCTGTTGCCAAGAGGCTTTGGCCCCTGGTAACGCCACTGCATCCAGCGGCCACTGTTGGTGATGCTCCCTTCCTTTTCAACCGATGTGCACGCAGGAAGCATAAAGACTTCTGTCTTTATTTTGGAAGGATTCACCCCGGGTCCTTTCCAGAACGAACCGGTTTCATTATCAAAGAGGTTTACATTGACCATCCAATCAAGCTTTGCCATGGCTTTCCGATTCTTATTTGCATTTGAGCCGCTGCAGGCCGGGTTCATACCCCATGCAAAGAAACCTTTGACAGTACCTTTGTACATTGCATCAAAAAGGTCGAACCATGAATAAGCCTTGCCATCATCGACCTTAGGCAGCCAGTCATATCCAAAATCATTCTTTTTAGTGGCTTTTTCACCAAAAAACGATTTTAACAGGCTGACAGAGTACTTGGGATAATTCTGCCACCAGTTGGCGCTTAGTGGATCATTACTCTTTGGAGTCCACTTTTTATTATATGCAGCAAGTGATACGTTTGATGCCCGTGGGGTCTTAAGATAACCTGGCCAGATATGCCACAGGAGGCAATGGTCGGTTGATCCCTGCACATTTGATTCACCGCGCAGTGCATTTACGCCGCCGCCTGCAACACCCATGTTTCCGAGAAGGAGCTGAATCATAGCCATGGTTCTTATGTTCTGTGTTCCCACCGTGTGCTGGGTCCAGCCCATGGCATACATGATTGTCCCTGCTTTTCCTCTTGCGCCGGTAGCAGCATAAGTCTTATAAACTTTTAAAAGGTCCTCTCTTGAAGTTCCTGTAATCTTAGAAACCAGCTTTGTATTATACCGTTTGTAATGCTTCTTTAAGAGTTGGAAAACACTGCGGCTGTTCTTTAAGGAACGGTCCATTTTGGGGACTCCGTTTTTGTCCATCTCAAAGCCCCATTTTTTCTTGTCGTATTTTCCCAGCGCAGGGCCTTGACCTTTTTTAGCGGCCTCATAGCCTGAAAAGAGACCTTTGTTGAATTTAAAGGATTTGCCCACTATAAACGGAGCGTTGGTGTAATTTGCAATGTACTCTTTGTTGTAAAGTTTGTTGTCGAGCAGGTACTTTATCATCCCGCCTAAGAAAGCGATATCGGTTCCAGAGCGCAAGGCGGTGTATATATCCGCCTTGGAGGAAGTTCTTGTAAACCTTGGGTCAACACTGATGAGTTTGGCACCTTTTTGCTGTGCCTCGGTAACATACTTGAAGGATATTGGATGGTTTTCTGCAGCATTGCTGCCCATAATTAAAATACAGTCACTGTTTTTGATATCAATCCAGTGATTGGTCATAGCGCCGCGTCCGAACGACTCTGCCAGAGCCGCAACAGTTGCGCTATGTCAGATACGCGCCTGATGTTCTACATATACTAGCCCGAGAGAACGCATAAGTGCCTGGTAAATCCAGCACTCTTCGTTGTCCAGTGCCGAACTGCCGACGGATACAATCCCTTCGGTACGGTTTACCACCTGTCCTTTTTTGTTTTTTACCTTAAAAGTGGCATCCCGCGTTTCTTTTACCCTTTTAGCGATTTTTGAAAGTGCCCAGTCCCATGAAACCTGTTTCCATTCTTTGGAATAGGGAGCTCTGTACATAGGTTCAGTCAGACGATTTTCATTCTCTGTCAGTTGCTTGAGTGAAGCGCCTTTTGAACAAAGCGATCCCCGGTTAATAACATGATCCGGATCACCTTCGATGTTTATGACACGACCGTCTCCCCTCTTGCTTGTATGCACAATCGCTCCACATCCCACTGCACAGTAACAGCAGATTGTGGTGGTTTCTTTGGCATACTTGGTCTTGAGCATCTGGGCGTGGGCCTTGACCGGTTTAAGGTCAAAACCCAGACCACTTACTGCAAGACCTGCGGCCGTTGCACCTGTGACCTGGATAAACTCTCTCCGAGTTACCTTCATAGCCATCACCTCCATTTTTAGTTACGGGTTATTATTAATGGCGTCGTAGAAAGTCCCATCTACTGCGTTGCAGCGCTTTTTCAGGAATTCGGCATACTATATGTATTGCCTCATCCCTGAAAAACCACTGCGCCTTGTATATGGAACTTTCTACTTAGCCATCGGTGATAATTTTACGAGACTGTTAATAGTACTCGGTTGAGGCGTAGAAGGACTCGCTGAATTATTCAGCTCAAGGCCAGCAACCGAGATACTTCTTTTTTTAATTCGGGCAGTTGCAAAGGTTTGGAAAAACAAACATCCGCCCCATACTCCCCCATTGTTTTAAATTTCTCTTCATCCAGATATGCTGACAAAATAAGTATTTTGATGTTCTCAGTTTTGCTGTCTGATTTAATTTTTTTACAAACCTCATCCCCTTTTATCCCGGGCATCATTATATCCAGAATCATAAGATGGGGTTTGAACTCTTTTACTTTTAACCCTGCCTCAAACCCGTTAGAAGCAGCAATCACTTCATAATCGTGTTCATCCTCTTCAAGCGCCTCAACAATTGTCCCCACAATAATGGGGTCATCATCAACAACCAGGATTCTTTTTCTTCCTTGATCCTGTTCTTCGCTCGGAATAGGAATCCCCTGCTTTTTCATAAAAATTTCAAGGTCTTCCTTTTTAATACGTCGATGGCCACCGACTGTTTTATAGGCCTTTATATGACCAGCTTCTATCCAGTTAATAATCGTTTTGGGTGATACCCTGCAGTGTTCGCTGGCTTTGAAAACAGTTAGAATAGTATCCATCAAACACCCCTTCCGGTATTACCCTTTTTATGATTATTATAATAATTATAGATTTTACCAAATGTCAACATTTATTTTCCCTCCTTAATACAGATTTTGTTTATTAATTCCCTAACTCCTGACCTGTGTACGTATTTTCGAGGTGTTATGAAAGCTTGGTCGAAATTTCAGATGCAACAATTTGAACATCAAACATCAAACGTCGAATAAGGTTATCGGTGAGTTTATGCTGAGGGACCGAAGTGCTCCATTAGATTATATTATTGAAACACCGAAGGTGTATAGTCCTTCGATGTTCGACATTGGATTTTCGATTTTCATTTTTTTATTCTGGTTCTTAGTTCAGTATTTAATAGAACATGTTGCATTCAGGTGATCTGGTTTTAAGACGGGTCCTGTTTGAATGTCGAATAATGATGTCGCTCCGCTACTTGAGTCTCAAAGGGACGCTCCATTTAAGGCAATACTTCACCGTTCAACACAGCGTCTTTATTAATCGGTAAAGTAATTATAAATGTTGTTCCTGATCCCAATTTGCTTTCAACTTTAATGTTTCCGCCGTGCTCTCTTATTATACCGTAGCAAACAGAAAGCCCAAGGCCAACTCCCTTGACGCTGTCTTTGGTCGTATAAAAGGCATCAAAAATTTTACCTAATCTTTCTTCTTTTACACCTGTGCCTGTATCTGAAATTTCAATATACACATTGTTTTTACCTGGTTTTGTTTTCACGAAAAAGGTTCCGCCCTCCGGCATGGCATCTCTGGAATTAGAAATCATATTTAAAAATACCTGCCGCAACTGATCCTTGGACGCATAAACTTTGCCAAGACCTGGTGAAAAAGTTGAAGAAATCCGGATGTTGCGCTCCTGCAACTGCTTATCGTGTAAAAGTAGAATTTCATCGAGTATCTCATTAATATCAACCGGCTTCCTCTCTTTTTGGTTCGGTTTTGACAAGGAGAGCATTTTCCGAAGCAAGTCCGACAGTCTTATTGTCTCAGAAAGAGCCATATCTAAAAACTTTCTTCTTTTGCTTTCCGGAGAAATCTCGGTTTTCAGCAGTTCCAATGTATTCATTATTCCATAAAGCGGATTATTCAGCTCATGAGCGATCTGAGAAGTAAGGCGCCCCATTGCCGCCAGCTTTTCAGACTGCAATAATTGTTTTTCGATCTGCCTCAGCTTTCGTTCCATGAGCAACCTTTCCGTCAGGTCGACAAATATTTGTACACAGGCAATCTCATCTCCTTTCTCATCATAAATAATAGCAGCCGCAAGGTTTCCTTCAACGACTTCGCCATTCCGGTTTACTTTTGCGATGGGGTAGGAAACCAGTTTTCCTCTCCCACCATGTTCAGGACTGCGCACCATTTCCATTATCTTTTCCGCCGTCCCTTCAGGGTATAGTTTATCTATATTCATTTTTCCGATCACATCTTCAGCTTTGTAGCCAAGAGTCTCTTCAGCAACTCTGTTCATAATAATGATATTTCCAAGTATATCTGTAACAATAATAACATTGGGAAAACTATGGATAATTTTATTCAGCAAATCATGTGCTTTTTTAAGTTCCCTCTCCATCTGTTTCTGCTGGTATTGATTGGCTATTATCCCTTCATAGCCTATGACCTTTCCTTGAAGATAATCATGTGCTTTTTTAAGTTCTTTTTCCTTTTGCTTTTTTTGTGACTGATCTATTACAATCCCCTCATATCCTGCAATTTTTCCTTGTTGATCAAAACAACCGTTGCTTGTTATCAAAACTGATATTATATTTCCATCTTTGCGTATTAAATCTACTTCATAATTAGCCACATATCCTTCACGATCAATGATTTCTTGAAATGTTCTTCGCTTATCAGGCATTAAATAAATATCTTTAATAGCAACCTTAAAAAGCTGCTCCACAGTCTCATAACCCAGCATTTTCAGCATTGCAGGATTTGCATCAAGGAACTTTCCTTCTTTGCTGCTGCTGTAAACTCCGCAAGCCAGATTTTCAAACAGCTTCTTATAATTTTTAGATATATTATCTTTCATTTATTTTCTCTTTTCCTTTTGATTTATCTGCCGGTAAATCACTATTAGCAAAAATGCCTCATTTCACGGTGAGACCTTCGAAAGGTGTCTTTTTGCAGGTCTCACTGTATCAATTAAAGACCCTGACTAAACCAACATATCTAAAACTTCTGCTTATTTCAAGATCAGACCTAAAAGTAACTGATTTTACCATGTAGCAGGCTTTCATACAATGCAACCCAAGCATAGGTTGAGAAAAAGAAGAATAGGTGGAAAAATAAAGATTGGTACGATTATTGCCATATGCATAATTTTAAACCAGTATGCTTTTATACCGCCCTTGAAGCAAATGACCACTCTATTTGTTTCGTTTATAAGTCATACCAAATCATTGTATTGCCTTTTTAAATTTGCACGATTGGCTCTTAGTAGTGCATTGACCTATATCAAGATAGTGGAAAAGTGCGGCCTTTTCCAGAAAATAAAATAGCTAATATATATAAAATAACTAAATATATTTCTTAATATATAGCCTTTATGAGTATAGTAATTATAGTAATTATATTTATTTTATTATTTTCTTGACATTCTTTTTTTTACGGATATACTGATTGTAAAAATTCATAAAAGACGGGCTTTACTTTCGGCCGTCGCAATTTTCTCTCTGAAGCAGTGAGATATCCCGTTATATAGGATATTTTTTCCTCTCACACGCTGAACATAAGTGCCGAAACATCACTTACCTGCTGCAGGATTAATCCTGAAAAAACCCGTTTCCTTTTCCGGGAATTTTCACTTTAATCAGACCAAGACCGTCGTTTATGAAGGTATTTAAAGATGCAAGGAGGATAGGACTATGGATGATATATTTACCGTTTTCAAAGCGAGCAAGTATTGTAAAGTTTCTTCAATAACTATCATCAACTGGATAGAAGCCGGCCATATAAATGCATACAAGACCGTTGGCGGGCATCGGCGGATAAAAAGGCCGGATCTGGAGGGATTCATGAGAAAACAGGGGATTCCAATTCCAAACGTGGAGATGGAAGATAAAAGAAAAAGGATCCTTGTCGTGGATGACGATCCTATTATTGTGGAAAGCCTTGTTCAGGCCCTTGAAGAGGATGAATACGATTACGATGTGATTTCCGCTTCCGACGGGTTTGAGGCAGGACTCCAGGTCAATCACTTTCACCCCCATCTGATTATTCTGGATATAATGATGCCCGATATCAAAGGAAACGAAGTTTGCCGGAAAGTCAAGTCAAATGAGCTCACCCGGGATACAAAAATTATAGTTTTGTCCGCTTATCTGGACGAAGAAAAATTTAAAGAAATGAAGGCTCATGGCGCCGATGTCTGCTTTTCCAAACCTTTGCCCCTCCCTCAACTGAAGGAGGAAGTTGCCCGGTTACTGGAGCTCAAATAGTAGCCCGAGTTCTCGGACTGCCATGAAAGGAGGCGAACTGTGAAACTTAAAGACGCACTGAGAAGAAAGAAATTTGTTGTTACTTCCGAAATCCAGGCACCGATGGAGGATGATAATCCTGAAAAGCTGGTTGAGGACCTGAAACGAATAAAAGGGCGTGTGGACGGTATATCGGTAATGGAAGTGGAACTTGAAGGGATTGTGGGAGACAGCATTAAAACATGTGAAATCCTACAGAATAACAGGTTTAACTCCATTTACCAGACCACAACCCGCGATAAGAATCGCATTCAGCTTCAAAATGACCTTACAAATGCCCATGAGACCGGCGTTGAAAATCTTCTTGTATTTACAGAAGATTATCGCATCACCGGTGACAGTCTTCAGGAGACCATGTTCTTTCATGTGGACTCAGGTAAGCTGGCATCGGTACTCGATCATATAAAGGAAGGCCATTCCATTGATGGTAATAAGTTGGCTTCAGAAATCGAATTTGTCCTTGGATCGGGCGTGGAGTCCCCCTTGGGTAAAAATGTTCCGAAACAGGGGATGCAGGAGATGGAAACCATGGGAAATATGGGGACTGAATATTTTCTTACGACTCCCATTTTCGACGTCGATCAGTTTGAAAGGTTTATCAAGCAGGTAAAACCCTTTCAGATTCCCGTAATCGCAGAAGTGATGATCTTAAGAACCGCTGGAATGGCCAGGTTCATCAATCGCCACTTCAAATCAGGGCTGGTACCTGACTGGGTCATTAAGAAACTGTCGGAGGCTTTGGACCTGGAAAAGGCAAGCATTGATCTTTTTGCCGATACGGTAAATGACCTGAAGGATCTTTGTCAAGGGGTTCACATCATTACATTCGGAGGAGTGGACAAACTGAAGCTATACATGGATGCAGCCAAACTTAAATAAATAACTATGACCAAAATTCAAAATTCCAAACAAAAAAACAATCGCTTTGAACCGGTTTGGAATTTGGAGTTTGAAATTTATTTGGAATTAGGTGTTTGGACTTTGTGATTTTAGACACAAAACTCCAAGGCAGAGCCATCTATCTCTGACCTATCCCAAAGGACCAGGTTTTTCAGGACAAAATAAAGGAGACCAATGAGATGACATCACTAATCGAATTGGATGAACTGGATTGTGATTTTAAGGAGAGTGTTCAGGAAAGTATTCCCGAGGCCAATCTGGATTTGTGCCTGACCTGCGGGACTTGCACAGGAGGATGCCCCGCATCGGAACTATTGGACATGGATCCGAGGAAGCTTTTGAGAATGGTTTTACTGGGGATGGATGATGAAGTCAAGAAAACACCATGGGCATGGGTATGTACCATGTGTGGCAGGTGTTTCAAAGCATGCCCGATGAAAATCAATATTCCAAAGCTTGTCTATAGCATGAGGAGATCATGGCCCAGGGACAAAGCTCCCAAAGGTATCAGAGGGTCCTGCGACCAGCATATCAGGGCGGGAAATGCCATGGGGGTTCCTTCCAAGGACTTTATATGGGTCGTGGAGGATGTTGCCGAAGAGATAAGGGAAAACGATCCTAAATTCAAGGATCTTCAGGTTACTGTAGACAGGAAGGATGCCCACATAGTCATTAATCAGAATTCGCGCGAACCGGTGACGGAGCCGGACGAGTTGGGACCGTTATGGAAGATACTTCACATGGTTGGAGCCGATTGGACCTACCCGTCGGTCATGTGGGCAGGAGAAAATTACTGCCTGTTTCTTGGCGATGAGGAGGGATGGAAGTATATTCTTGAAGAATTCGTCTATCATATCGACAACAACCTTGGCGCAAAGGTTGTTGTCAATACCGAATGAGGGCATTCATTCTTTGCAATCCTGGAAGGATTGAAAAAATTCAATATACCTCACAACTTCGAATTTACAAGTATCATCACCCTGTATGCACAATGGATAAAGGAAGGAAAGCTGAAGGTTAATTCCGACTGGAACAGGGACCTTAAAATTAAATTCACCTTACAGGACCCCTGTAACATCGTCAGAAAGACCTGGGGAGAAAAGATGGCCGAAGATCTCCGGTTTGTGATTAAAACAGTTGTCGGAGAGAAAAATTTTGTGGACATGATCCCCTGTGGAACGAATAATTTCTGCTGCGGCGGTGGTGGCGGCGCATTGCAGGCAGGATTAACCGAACAGCGGCGGGCATACGGCAAGGTTAAATTTGACCAGATCATGAAAACAGGGGCAAAGTATGTGTTCGCGCCATGCCACAACTGCCATGGTCAGATGGAAGATATAGGTAAATTTTACGGTGGCAATTACCATGTCGTACATATTTGGACCCTAATATGCCTGGCCATGGGGATGCTGGGGGAAAACGAAAGGGCTTACCTCGGGCCTGACCTTGCGGAGTTCGGACTTTAGGGTTCACGAAGAAATAAGTTCGCAATCTTTAGGCGTTGAAGCGCCCGGCTGGCAAGACGCGAAAGCGCAGGAATATCTGGATATTCCGAGTTTTCGCAACGCAGCCAGGCGGGATGCATCGGCGCATAAAATGTGAAGTTGTTTTTGAGTGAGCCCTTAGCGGGCTGTTTGCCGATTAACATCCCATACCGGAGAGTATAGCGGAGAGCTTCCGGGCAAAGGAGGACGTAATAATGTCAAAACAAGCCACAGGTTCTGTTCTGGTCGTTGGGGGCGGAATTGCAGGAATCCAGGCATCCCTGGACCTGGCTGATTCAGGCTATCTTGTCTATCTGGTTGAAAAGAATTCGGCTATCGGTGGAGTAATGGCACAATTGGACAAGACTTTTCCAACCAATGACTGTTCCATGTGCATCATATCACCCAAGCTGGTAGAAGCTGGAAGACACCTGAATGTAGAGCTTCTAACCATGACCGAAGTGGAAGAGATAACCGGCGAAGCGGGTAATTTTCATGTAAAGCTGCTGCAGCAGCCACGTTATGTAGATATAGATAAATGCACCGCATGCGGAGAGTGTCAAAAGGTATGTCCCATAGAGGTTTCCAGCCGGTTTGACGAGGGGCTGCAAAACCAAAAAGCTGCGTTTCAACTTTATCCACAGGCAATGCCCGGTGCTTATACCATAGAAAAAAAAGGCGTTGCGCCATGTAAGGCCGGCTGCCCTGCCAATCCGAGTTTTCAGGGATGCCTGGCCCTGATAAACCATGGTAAATATAAAGAGGCATATGAGCTCTTTATGGAAGAACATCCGTTTCCCGGAGTATGCGGACGGGTCTGTCACCAGCCATGCGAGGTAATCTGTACAAGGTCAAAGGTGGATAAACCGGTTTCAATTCGGTCTATCCACAGGTTTCTTGCAGACTGGGCTAAAGAGAACAATATCTCTTTCAAGCCTGAGGTTAAACCAAAAAGAGAAGAAAAGGTGGCAGTGATCGGCAGTGGCCCGGCCGGACTTGCTTGTGCATATTTTTTAAGGATTGAAGGTTACCAGGTTACCGTCCTGGAAAAACATGAAGTCCTTGGCGGCATGCTGAGAATCGGTATCCCCGAATACAGGCTTCCCCGTGATATCATCGAATCAGAAATACAGGTGATTCGGGATCTGGGAGTCCGGTTTGAAACCGGAGTCGATATCGGAAATGATATCACAATAGGGCAGCTCAGGGAGAAGGGGTACAAGGCATTTTTTATGGGCGTCGGAGCACAGGAGTGTAAGGCGCTCGGTATTGACTGTGAGGATCTTGAAGGGGGTTATCCGGGTGTGGATTTTTTACGGGATGTGAATCTTGGCAAGGATGTTTCCCTCGGCGACAGGGTCGCAGTAATCGGTGGCGGCAATGTTGCCATGGATTCCGCAAGAACCGCCCTTCGCAACGGTTCATCAAAGCCGTTTATCATATACCGGCGCAGCGAAGAGGAGATGCCGGCCAACGCGGAAGAGATAGAAGAGTGCAGGGAGGAAGGCATTAAAATTATGACCTTGACAACTCCCGTCCGGGTTATCGGAGAAAATCAAAGGGTGAAGGCTATCGAGTGCATAAAAATGGAACTTGGCGAGCCGGACAACAGCGGGAGAAGACGTCCTGTAGCTGTTGAAGGCTCCGAGTTTACTATTGATGTGGATGCCATGATTCCTGCCATCGGCCAGGAGTCTGACTGGGCCTGTATTACTGACGAATGCGAGTGCACTCTCAGCGATTGGGGCACCATTAACGTTGATTCCGTAACACTCCAGACGGATGATCCGGACATATTTGCAGGCGGTGATGCCGTAACCGGTCCCAGTACAGTGGTAGATGCAATTGCGGCGGGAAAAGAGGCGGCAGTTTCAATCGATCGGTTTTTAAAAGGCGAAGACCTGAAAAAGGAAAGACCTGAAAAACCGGAACCGTTTCTGGATGTGGATATCAGTAATGTCCGGCCTCTTGAAAGAGAAAAGATGCCGTGTCTTTCGCCTGATGATCGAACAAAAGGTTTTAAAGCAGTCCAGACCGGGATGGATGAACAGATGGTAAGAAAAGAAGCAGCACGCTGTCTTGAATGCGGTGTCTGTTCCGAGTGTTACCAGTGTGTAAAGGCTTGTCTGGCAGGGGCCATAGATCATGAGATGAAACCGGTTGTGCACGAGGCCCATGTGGGAGCTGTAATTCTATCACCGGGGTTTACACCCTTTGATCCGGCCCTATACGACACATACAGTTATGCCTCCCACCCCAATGTGGTTACCAGTATCGAGTTTGAGAGAATGCTTTCCGCATCCGGGCCATATAAAGGGCACCTGGTCAGGCCTTCGGACAAAAAGGCACCGGCCAAAATAGCCTGGCTGCAATGTGTAGGGTCAAGGGACATAAATACCTGTGACAACAGCTACTGTTCGTCGGTCTGCTGCATGTATGCCAATAAACAGGCTGTGATAGCAAAAGAGCACAGTGACGATCCTTTGGATACCGCGATTTTTTTCATGGATCTGCGAACCTATGGTAAGGATTTTGACAAGTATAATCTGAGGGCTCAGGAAGACTATGGCGTCCGTTTTATCCGATCGAGGATCCACTCGGTTTTCCCTGATGAAGATGACAAGCTACGTATCGTATATGCTACTGAATCAGGGAAAAGAGCAGAGGAGAGGTTTGACATGGTTGTCCTTTCCGTGGGGCTTTCTCCTAGTAAAGATGTTGCGGGGCTTGCTGAAAAGATGGGGGTGGAACTTAACGACCACGGATTTGCAAAAACAAGCTGTCTTTCTCCGGTAAGCACCAACAGGGAAGGAATTTTCGTTTGCGGAACTTTTCAGGAGCCAAAGGATATACCGCATGCTGTAATGGAGGCTTCCGCCTCTGCGGCAGCCGCAACCGGCAACCTTTCCGATGCCAGATGGTCTCTTACCCACGTAAAGGAAAGTCCCCCTGAAGAGGATGTTACCGGACAGAAACCGCGGATTGGCGTATTCGTGTGTAACTGCGGAATCAATATCGGCGGAGTGGCGGACGTCCCGGCAATACGGGATTATGCGAGGGATCTGCCCCATGTGATCCATGTGGAGGATAATCTGTTTGCATGTTCCCAGGACAATCAGGATCACATCAAGCAAATAATACGGGAAAAAGGTATCAACAGGGTGGTTGTGGCGTCATGCTCACCACGCACCCACGAGCCGTTGTTTCAAGAAACTATCCGTGATGCCGGCTTGAACAAATACCTTTTTGAAATGGCCAATATTCGGGACCACAACACCTGGGTTCACATGGACAATCCGGAAAAAGCCACCGAAAAGGCCAAGGATTTAGTTCGCATGGCGGTTGCCAAGGCAACTTATAGTGAACCGCTGCATCAAGTCTCTTTAAAGATAAGCAAAGCCGCCCTTGTAATCGGCGGTGGAGTCTCTGGCATGGAATCCGCCGTTGGAATCGCAGACCAGGGGCGCATGGTTTATCTGGTGGAAAAATCCATAGAACTTGGCGGAAACGCTAATATTCTCGGGACGACATGGCAGAGAGAAAAGATAGGACCCTATCTCGAAGATCTTGTGAGCCATGTGAAAAATCACCCCAATATCGAGCTTTTCATGCAGACAAAGGTAACCGGGAACACAGGAAGCATCGGTAATTTTTCCACAACACTCACCTCTCTGAACGGAGAGGGCGAGGAAATTAAAATCGATCATGCGGTAACCGTCCTTGCCACAGGGGGAAGAGAGAAAATCCCAGAGCAATATCTTTATGGGGAGCATCCCGATGTGATGACTCAGCTGGACATGGACCGGGCGTTTACTGAAAGTGATGAACGACTCTCAGGGGCCAAAAGCGTTGTTTTTATTCAGTGTGTAGGATCCAGAATACCCGAAAGGCCATACTGCAGTAAAATTTGCTGCACACACAGTCTGAAAAGCGCCCTGCTCTTTAAAAAAAAGAATCCGAAAATGAAGGTTTACATTCTCTACAGAGATATCCGTTCCTACGGATTCAGAGAAGCGCTGTATTTACAGGCAAGGGAGGCCGGAGTGATATTTATCCGTTACAGTCTGAAGGATCTGCCCAAGGTTGAATCCCTGGAAGACGATCATCTTTCCGTGACGGTTACGGATCATGTTCTCGGCATGCCGGTACGGCTTAAGCCGGATATTCTGGTGCTTGCATCCGGAATTGTTCCAAACGCCAATAATGAATTGTTTGAACTTTTCAAGGTTCCGGTAAACAGTGAGGGGTTCCTGATTGAAGCCCACGCTAAACTCCGTCCCGTCGATTTCTCATCAGAGGGAATCTTTTTGGCCGGCCTTGCGCATTATCCCAAACCCATAGAAGAGAGTATCACTCAGGCAAAGGCTGCCGCCTCAAGGGCCATGACCATTCTTGCAAAGGAAGAAATCATGGTGGGTGGAGTTGTCGCATCGGTTGAGGAAGCAAGATGTGCCGCCTGTCTCACCTGTGTCAGAACGTGCCCGTATGGAATACCTAAAGTTAATGAGGATTCCCACGCGGTTATTGATATGGCGGAATGTCACGGCTGCGGAATATGTG
>JAUWOH010000052.1 GCA_030612225.1 Desulfobacteraceae bacterium | reverse complement strand
CCCGTGATTACCTGCATAGGTTGATAGATAAAATCAGATTGCGTATTCCGGATGCTGCGATCAGGACCACCGTAATCGTTGGTTTCCCGGGAGAAACAGATAAGGATTTTGAGACGCTCCTGTCATTTGTTGAGGATCTGCGCTTTGACCATCTTGGAGTTTTTATTTATTCTGACTTTAAAGACCTTCCATCCTACGAATTGACGGATCATGTTCCGGAACACGTGGCAAACATTCGCTATGATCGACTTATGTCTATTCAAGCGGAAATATCTATGGAAAACAACCTCAAATATGCCGGCAGGATTGTAAAAGTGCTTGTGGAAGAGGAGCTTGAAGAAAATCTTTTTTCAGGCAGAACCTTTTTCCAGGCGCCGGATGTGGATGGTATTACATATATTAAAACCGGCAAGTTGAATTCCGGCATAAGGATTGGCTCTTTTGCTGATGTGAAGATCACAGAAACCATGGAATATGACCTTAGAGGAGAAGCAGTATGAGTGATCTAAAGCAGGAAATTCTTGCCATGGTGAAAGATGATCTTGCTGCCATTGAGGTAGAACTTGAACAAAATTTAAACCCGTATCTTGATTTGATTTCAAAGGTAGCCCGTCATATTTTATTCTCCGGCGGAAAGCGACTAAGACCCTTGCTTATGGTTCTCTGTGCAAGACTTTGCGGCTATAAAGGCGATTATGACAAGACGTTTTCAACAGTTTTCGAATATCTGCATGCAGCGTCCCTTTTACATGATGATCTTATAGATGATGCCGCCATGCGAAGAGGCAGGCCTGTGGCCAATTCAATCTGGGGCAATTCTGCGGCAATTCTTGTGGGCGATTTCCTTCTTGCGCGATCCCTTTCGATTTCAGCCAAAACAGGGAATATGAAGATTATAAGAACCATTGCCCAAATTACTGAAAATATGTCCCAGGGTGAGATACACCAGCTTATGCGAAAAGGAGAGCTTGACATTTCAGAAGAAGAATACATGGAGGTGATCAGGCGAAAAACCGCCGTCCTTTTCCAGGGAACCTGCCGTATAAGCGCAATCATTAGTGATGCACCGAATGAAAAGGAAAAAGCTCTATCAGATTACGGCTATAACATAGGACTTGCTTTTCAAATGGCGGATGATCTGCTTGACTACACTTCAGATATAAAAGTACTTGGAAAAGAAGTCGGGGCTGACTTGAAAGAGGGGAAGCTGACATTGTCGGTTATACATTCTCTTAAAACAGCAGATATGAAAGATCGAAACATGATGGAGAATATAATAAAAAATGAAAATTTTTCTGTTAATGATTTTGAAACACTGGTAGAATTGTTAAAAAAGTGTAACGGGATTTCCTATACACAAAAACTGGCATCGGAACATATAAAGAAGGCAAAAGAGGCTCTTTCGATCTTCGAGCCTTCAGAAACAAAAGAAATCCTGGTAAAAGTTGCAGATTATGCGTTAAACCGGAAATCGTAACGGAGCAGCCCTACGGGCTTTAAGGAGCGCCACTTCGTGGCTTGAAGAGCGTTCCCCCCTGGGGAACTTGAGGAGCGGCACTGAAAAATTAACAATTGACAATTAACTGTTCACAATTCACAATTAATTGTCAATTGCGAATTGTCAATTGCCAATTGTGAATGAGTAGCGAAGCGCTCCTAATCATAGGTGGAGGTAAAAAAGTATGCCTTTATTTTATAATATAGTCAAAAAAGTATTTATTACCGCATTTTTCGTCGCTGCTGTGATGATTTTATCCGGCATAGACACGGCAGATGCCCAACAGGCAAAAGACACTTTCATTGTAATGGGGACAGGTAATGTAAAGAAAGAGGACGTTTCCGCTGCAAGACGGGAAGCCATACAAAACTGTCTGGTCACAGCCGTTGGTCTTAAGGCGATCGGTCTTATGAATATTGATTCGATGGTTCAAAATTTTGAGACACTTAATAAAATACTTTACTCCAATATCGATAAATTTATCAGAGGATACAAGGTGCTTGTTGAGGCCAGATCCGAAAGTGTTTACAGGGTGATGGTTCAGGTAAATGTTTCGAGCCAAATGGTAAAGAGAAAGCTGACAAAAGCTGGAATCATGCAGGGGAAAATGGTGATGCCTAAAATTCTTTTCTTCGTAGCAGAGCAAAGTCTTGAAGACGGCTCGCCAAAATACTGGTGGGGAAGGGGTATGCCTTTTGTAAACTCGGCTTCAGAAAAAGCCATGGTTGAAGTAATGAAAGAGAAAGGTTTTAAAATAATAAAGCATGGGCCAAGTCTTCAGAATATGGCATTTAGAATTGTTGCCGACGAACCAAACCTTGAGGACCGGGAAGCCCTCGATTTTGCAGCCAAAATGAATGCGGATGTTATTATTACAGGGAGCTCGATTGCAAACAATTTGTCTAACACTATGGGTGCAGACCTGAAATCTTTTAAGGGCCTGACAGTAGTTCGTGCACTATTGGTAAAAACCGGCAAGGAGATTGGCTCTACAAGCAGGGCAGCAGTAACCGCAAATGTGAATGAGCTTGAAGGGGGACGAGATGCGCTTTCAGGCGCCGGAACCTTGGCAGGCGAAGAGATTGCCAGGCATGTAGTATCTGCGTGGCTTAAAAAAGATGAAGACACTGAAAAGTTTGAAATTCTTCTAAAAGGAGCCGGGAATCTGGCCAATTTTGTTATGTTTCGCAGGATGCTGAGCACTATACAGGGTGTGAAGTTTGTCCAGGTAAAAGAGCTTAAATCCGACAAGGCAACGATTAGCGTAGATTATAACGGGAAAACCAAGGAGCTTGCTGCTGCCTTGATGTTGAAGGCTTTTGAATCGTTTGGGATAAATATTTACGATGTATCAGATAGTCAGTTAAAGATAGAGCTTATTGGAAGTCAATCTCATATAGTTCAGTAATGAATTTGTAAAAATCGAAGTTAGGGTTCACATGTTTACCCGCCTATGGCGCCGCCAAAGGCGGGTAAACCTCTGAACCCGTGAACGCCTATAAATCGAACCTGCCAGATATGCCAATAAACATTCCTAACATTTTAACACTTATCAGGATTTTGCTTACTCCTTTGTTTGTTATTTTGCTATTGAAAAATCTTTATTCTTCAGCATTGATAGTTTTTACCATAGCAGGCATCACTGACGGTCTGGACGGCTTTATTGCAAGGTATTTCAATCAGCGTACAACACTGGGAGCTTATCTCGATCCCATTGCAGACAAGCTTCTTTTGACTGCCGCTTATGTATCTCTTGCGATTTTAGATATCATTCCACCATGGCTGACGGTAATTGTAATAAGCAGGGATGTTTTGATAGCTATCGGAATGTTTGTTTTGTCAATAATAAATGTGAGAGTCGAAATAAAACCAAGTATCGTCAGCAAATGTACCACAGTGGCGCAGCTTTTGACTGTTTTTCTCACCCTCCTTCAAACAGAAATTCAAGGTGTTTCGGTGATAACATATTCACTTTACTGGATAACGGCTGTGCTGACTATCATGTCCGGTTTGCATTATGTTTACAAGGGGCTGAATATTCTTCAGAATGCCCTGACAAACAACCATGCAGAGTAAATAGGGTAAACATTTTGCCTTGACACAAAAATAAGCCGGTGGTATCTGAAGGCAAAACTTCAAAACCTAAAGGCACGTAGCTCAGGGGGAGAGCGCTACCCTGACACGGTAGAAGTCGGTGGTTCAAATCCACTCGTGCCTACCAAAAAAATCAAGGGGTTACAGTATTAATTGTAGCCCCTTTTGTTGTTTGTGCTACCATATTGCTACCACTTGTCTCAAAAATTGCCTTTTCAAGCCTGCAAGCAGACTCTTGATTTACTTCTTTCATCAGGTGAGAATAAACGTTTAATGTAACTGTTGGACTTGAATGTCCGAGTTGAGCTTGAATGTATTTTATATTTTCTCCTTGTTCGATTAAAAGGCTTGCATAGGTATGTCTTAGGTCATGAAAACGGATTTTAGGGAGTTCCGCGTCTTCTAAAGCAGGGTTAAAATGCCTGTTTACTAAATTGTTATGGTTAATTGGCTTGCCAGCATTATTGGGGAATACAAGGTCAAGTTCATTCGGAGGACAGGCAACTTTCCATTTTTTAAGCTCGGCCATCATTGTCGGGCCAAGGTCAATTTTTCGGTCTGAATTCTTTGTTTTCGTGTCGTACCATGCATCATTGTTGAAAGTTCGTTGAATGTGAATCTGGTTGTTTATCCAATCAACATCTGACCACTTAAGGCCCAAAAGCTCACCTTGCCGGGCTCCACTCATAATTGCCAGCATGAAAAGGGTTCTGTATTTTTGATCAGTTTCAGCCTCAATTAGTGCGTTGATTTCGGCAGGAGAAAAAATCCTTATCTTCTGCTTTTTGGCTTCTCCTTGTCCTTTAGGTCTCTCCGCATCTCTTATCGGATTATGGTCAATATATTTGTGTCTAACAGCATAAGCCATGATTTGGCCCAGGGTTACAAGTATCTTTCTAAGGGTCAAGATATTCATCCCTTTATTTTGCCGGTCTGTGATAAACTTTTCAATCCTTGCCGTAATAATCCTATTGACTTTAAGCTGGTCGAGCTCATGAAAATGGTTTTTGGTATGACCCTCATAGACTGACCATGTTGATTCTCTGAGATTCGGCTTTTTGTAATTAAGCCAATCCTCTGCAACCTTGGCAAAAGTAGGAACCTTATTATCAGGCAGGTAAATACCCCTTGCAAGCTGGTCTTCAATATTCCTCATTGCCTCTCTTGCCTTTTTCTTGGTCGTGCCCTTCGGTAATGTTTTCCAGCGTCTTTTACCATGGTTGTCATAGAAGTCTATGACATATCGGTTACGCCTTTTTGCAATGCAAGCCATTATTAACCTCCTTTAAAAATAAAAAGCCCGAGGCATCCAACGATCACGACAATCGCCTGCAACTTCGCAGTTACAGTACCTCGGGCATTATTTAAATTTAATTTTTTCATGTCGTGTGTTTTGGGATTGACTTGTTGTTAAATAACGTTTATCAATGTTTATCAATGCTGTCAAGAACATTTTACAAATTTATTTTTTTATGCTAAAAGGAGGCCATGAAAATCATGATCGGTTTAAGAGTAACAGAAGAATTCAAACAATTCCTTCAGGAACAAGCAGAAGAAGAAAACCGCACCCTATCCAACTTCATTGAAAATGCCGTTTTAACCTATGTTAAAGAGCATAAAAGCATTGACTATAAAAAAGACAAAAAGAAATAGGTGCCTTTTCACAACCCCGACAAACAGCATAACAAACAAAACACCAACATAAACCTTTAATATTATTGTTTATTCGTGTTACAGGAAAGGCTCTCAGATTGCGCATATTGGACGTTTATTTTTTCTGAAGGGTATGGCAAGGCAAATAATCAAGCTGTTTCAAAAGATTGATTTTTATTGTAGTCAACCGCCTTGTGTGATATTCTTTTTTTTAAAGCTGAAATTCTTTCACACCGATTCAATATCTAATGTTGAGCCTACAAATAGATTACGATATGGAAAACCAAATTAACGATTCAAAACAAAGCCTATAGATTTTGATGACCTTCGGAAGACAGGACGGTTAAGCTGTTGAAAAACTAACCATGTAAGAAAAAGGAGAAATCGTTATGAGAAACATAACATTTTTTGGCTTTTTGATTTTTGGGTTGCTATTATGCGGAGTTATCACTTCTTTTGCCGATGACACGAAAATAGGTGATACTTATTTCCACGATGATGGCTCAACGACAACTCAGATGGGCGACACTTACTTCCATAGCGATGGAGATACATCTACACAAATGGGCGACACAACTTTTAATAGTGACGGATCAACATCTACACAAATGGGGAACACAACTTTTAATAGTGACGGCAGCACAACAACTCGAATGGGGAACACATACTTTCACAGCGATGGAACCACATCTACGAAAATGGGAGATACCATATTTAATAGTGACCAAAAAACTAAGACCTACGGCTGGTAGCTTTTAGTGAAGGAATCAATGTAAACCTTGAATTGATTAAAGCCGGTCTTGCTGAAGTTTATCGGGGACAACCCCCAAGAGGATTTGATTTGTCGCCTTATCTTACTGCGGAAGCTCAAGCAAAAAGTCAAAGGCTGGGTATGTGGTCTTTAGGTGATAAATATGTTTCACCAAGGGTCTGGCGGAAGATGAATAAAAAATGATATTTCGGTTATAGTTTGTCAAGTTTAAAATCTCTGCAAAGTGGTACTGTTAGCCTGTCCGCTCAAAAAACAACTTCTTATCATTATTTTTCATTTTCATTTGCTCAAAAAGAGTTTTTGCCTGTATCAAGCATCGCTAAAAACCTATTGATCAATGCTTTAAAGAGCAAGGTATTGATTGGCATAAGAGGGAAAAATAGGAGCGGTTTTTTTAAAATTGTAGCTTTATCAACGACACTTGTGTATTCTTAAACCCAAAAACACAATATATAGTACATAGTAAAACAATGAAATTAAATATTGCTAAAGTTATTGACAGAAATAGCCGATTTAAAATAAAATGTAGAGATAAATGAATATTCTATAAATTTGTACTGCTGAGGCAAAAAAATGGACAAGAAAAAAGAAGATACAATTAGCGTAAAATATAGGCGATCAAATGAATTTAAATACATTCCGGCAACGGGGGCGTTTGGAGGACCTAGCCCCCAGGGAGAAATCATTTGTAATTTTTTTGTTGAGAATCAGGAATATCCTGAAGATTTAAAATTAATTCTTGATCCAGATACTCGTAAGGTTATCAAAGAAAGTGGTCCAACACTTTCCGAAAAAATAATAATTCGTGAATTACAGATAGGTCTTGTCATGAGGCCAGATATTGCCAGAATAGTGGGAGAATGGCTTATTAAAGAAGCAGACAAAATAATTTTTAAGATTCCCAAGAAAGACAAACTAATATAATTAAAGGTGAGAGATGTCAGATATAGAACGATATATTTATGATCAAGAACCAAATGAACCGGTTGAAAGACAGCCTAATTTTGATCATCTCTTTAGAATAAAAGAGATTTCTGATCCATCGTCTTCTTACGAAGTAAGTCATTTAGCGCACACGGAAACATTTACTTTTAAAATGCATAGTTTATTGCAAGAAAACCGTGTTTTAAAGGATGCAGTTAGTACTCTTTGGAAAACACACCAATATAATCAAGAATATATCGCATATCTTATAGGCACGTATTCGAAAGAAGAATTTAAAACTATTGCCGAGCAATATGCTGATCCCATTCAAGAATGCGAGGACCAAACCCATCTAACAATTGCAATAGACATTCTATTATCAACTCTTGGTAGCACGTTATCAACCCTTGATTTATCGATTCTTTTAAATTTTAGCCCTTCTTGTATTGAAAGTAATATAAAACAAATAGAATATAGACCTGAAGACAACCAGAGAGTTTAAAGCATGGTGACATTAAATCAGACTCCTGCATCTGTAGAAGGGATTCAGGTAACAATAGCCGGTCAAGATATCAGACCAACTGGAAGACCCAAAAAATTAGTAAATACTGGCGAAATTGTTTATCCTTTGAAAGTCGCCATACGGGGGGCAGCTAAAATTATTGAAGAAAAAATCCGTGGAACCCCAAAATTTAAAAATTACTCTATGGTAAATGTTGGAGACGAAATTACAGGAAAAAATTTATGGGGTTTTGGTTCAGATCCTATCGGGCCTGGTGATATTACTGTTGGTGGTCGTGGCAGAACAAGTTCTCACACTGGTCAAGAGGTAAAAATTTATGGGGTCTGTTTTATGGAACTGATAATGGGATGGACGGGCAATGCTATAGGTACCCATCCTAGACAAGAGCTTTTAGAATAAGATAGAATAAATCCCACTTCTAAATTGACAAAAACTAAACCACAGAATCAAGCTTTCTTGGACGGCCGCGAAAGCTCTTAATTGCAGATCCGTCTTAGACTTTCCTGGTCATTCTCCTTGCACATTCGGTAATTCCGCCACTTCTTAAAAGGTCGCTGTTGCATCTTGTATTAACTTCATCGGTGGTTAAGAGGCTTTCCTTTCTCCCAATAAATAAAATGCCATTTTCCGGTTAGGCTTCCTACCTGCCGTAGCAGGATGGCGACACGCAACCCTTCCTTGGGGTTAACACACCATACTTAAAACCACTTCAGGCTGGTTGTTATCCACCATAGATTGAGATTTCAAAGATCCAAAATTTTAACCAACAGTAGCCTCTGCCTTATGCCTCATTAAAATAACCTTTTAAGAGCCTCTTTAGCTGCATAAATAGGTAAACCTGTATCGAATGCAATCCTGGCAAATAAAGTATCAAATTGATGAGATTCCCGGCAACTGGTGTATGTCAAGTTTTGACAAGTTCTGCAAAAAAAATATCCTGACCCCGGAGCGCTATACAATTTCCTTACACATTTGCCGCATGATGGGCATGAAAACCAGTATCTGAATCCCCCATAATTAGGATATGTCTTGGTCAGGAATACTTTGTAATCAAGCTCTTCAGTTTTTTTCCAGGTGTAAAATAAACCGATATAAGCGGGATTAAAACCCAATCGGGCTTTGTATCCGATGGAGCCAGTTTCTTCCTTGTTTCGTGTCCATCTTAACGTACCGGTAGAATTGCAACCAGGGCTTAACCACCTACGCCTGATCATCAGGCTAATATCTATATCTAAACAATCTTCAACGGTATAATTGAATGTATCTGCATACCGACCTGAGCCACATCCTCCCATGATAACCTCGCTGTTTTTCCTAAATCATTAAGGAATGTTTTACCTTGTTTATGCTTTAGAATGAACATATCTGTAAAAATATTGGTTTGTTAGGCTTGCATCAGTCAATGTAATTAAACTCATAAATTAGCCGTTTTTTGCTGATAGAGCCATATATTACAGCATGATAGCTCGCTGGTTTTCATTGTATTACCCTGTTTTTATTACAATCTCTTCTATGCTTAAGCTGCACCTGCCATGTCTTGTGGATACCGATAAAACTAAAAGAATAAGTCTTGCAGTCGATCTCAGGTTTTGATCTGAAACAATTGCCAGCCTCCAGGTCTCAGGTGAAAATTTCCTTTGCAGTTTCTCGGTCATTTTTTGATTTCAGCTTCAAGTTTTGGGTTAGTACACATAAAGTCTTTAAAGATAGTATCGAAAACGATACCAGTTAGAAATTATAAAAAATTGCTTTAGTCCTTTATTCTGTGGGCGTTTCATTCAAAATTGCCCTTTTTGTATATTTTCTTAAAATGGCTTAACTGGTATCGAAAACGATACTCGTTAGGGGGTTAACTGGTATCGAAAACGATACTTATAATTATTTTTTGCTCTTGTTTTTTTGGTGGTATAATGCCCAGCCTCGATCTTTCCTTGAATCCCTCTTTCGAGGCTTTCGTGGTGGCTTGTATTCTTTAGTTCCCCACTTCTTCCATCTGTCATCAACCCAGTACGTTGAAACGTCCCCTGTGCCCTTCTGCGGCTTTCTGCCGCCTCTTCCCTGGTGGGTGATATCTATCAGGCCCTTGTCCTGGAGTTCGTCAATTGCATTCCGGAACTGAACCCGTGAAAAGCCGTTTTCCTCTGCCTCAAGATAAAGGTAAATAATATTTCCGTTATTTTCACAGATCCAGGCTTTGCGCTTATTTCGGTTGATTCTTTTCAAGATTCGCTTTGAGAGAAAATCTTGATATATTAGTAATGCTACACGACTTAACGATCTATAAGCAGAAGATTCTAAAAGCTCTTTTGCAATGTAAATCTTGGGTTCATCTTCTGGATGTTCTGGATTGCTCCATTTCAATCCGGGATTCGCATCTTGCCACTTTGCTCGTTTTTTTATTTTTTCGTCTATCGCCTCGCTGACTGTTGGCATTATACCCCTCGGAAAGTAATGGCCGGTGATACCCCCGAGGGAGAGCATCATCTTTTCACTTTGCAGCGCCGACCATGTTTTTTTATCTCAATTTATACTGCCCCTATATGCTACTATGCCTTTAAAAATTATCGTTGCTCCAAGCCGTTTTTAGCCTGTTTTAAGCGATTCTACGGCCATGTTAGCGGGTTCATTACGCCTGTTCATTCAAAACAGTACTCTGTTTTTTAAGCCAGTTGAAAACATCACTTTCAAGATACAACCTGCTTGTTTTGCTAATTCTTAAAAAGGGTAACCGTTTTTCTAATCTTAGAGCTGCCATTTGAGATTTTTTTAAACCGAGCAGCTCCATCAATTCGATTTCGGTTAGAATGTTTTTCAATCCTTCGTCTGTTGATTTGTTGCCCATTTCTTTTCTCCAATATTAAAAATGATTCTATGGCCCGTGCTTTACTTTCATATCCTTTTGATACTGCCTTCTCGTGGGCACGTCTAAGGTGTAGCTGTTCAGCGCCAAGCAATACCTGCACACAACTTGAGCAAATAAAGTCCGTATTCTCAGGCGGCTTGTAGCCTGGTTCTTCTTGATTGCAAAAAAGGCATAATACCGCTGTCATGAACAAACTTCTGTCGTTGAAAAAATTTCATCAAGGACATCCTCTCTATAGCTGTTGACCGCACCAAACCTCTCATCCTTGACCTTTCCGATGTCAACACCCCATTCCCTCGACAACTTAACAGCATCACGACCTTTCCTATTGGCTTCATCAAGAGTTAAGGTAAATTTATTAAGTTTACACCATGCCGTAATTGTCCAGTATCCGGTATGTCCTGAGTTATAATGAGATTTGGCCTCAAGAGAAGTAAGTCTCTCGTCAATCTTTTTTAGCGCATGAGCAGATTTTATAATGAGGTCTATTTCGGAAAGACTATCGATTTCATATTTTCCGGTTTTGCGAATTGAGGGCAATACATCTTCGGTAATCCAGTCCTGAAACCTTTCTGCATCCGGCTTTTTGGATTTCATGATTAGTTTGTAAAGGCCAGGTTCGTTTATGATGGTTATTTTCGGGTTACCACGATTACCGTCATTTAAAATGACGCTATTCTTTTGTGAGTTTTTTAATTTACTTACGGCTTCTCTTGGATTTTTTATCCCTAAGATATCGCAAATATCTTTAGCAACCCACCAAGGTTCACCCTGCTCATCTTGAATCAATCTAATTTGTTGAGATTCATAATTGAATGGTATTATGTTGCTCATAATGACACCTCGATTTTAATTGGACTCATTTTGTTTTTTTAACCAATCCAAAACATCATCAAGTATAAATCGGCAATATTTACCGACTTTAATCATTGGCATAGCGTCTGGTCCGGTTTCTCGTGTTCGGGAATAGATCCAGGATTTTGGCACGTTTAAAGATTCTGAAAGTTCATCAACGGTTAAAAGATTCTGGTTCATTGTAAATCCTCCTGTATTAAGAAATAAAAAAGGCCAACCTTATTGGTTGACCTTTATCTATCAGGAATGGCAACTATAGTCAAATAAAATGCTGGAAACACAGATAGTTATGGGTAAACGGCTGTTTGCGTTTACCCTATAGTTTGCGTTTACCTATAATAACTTGCTATAGTTTTACCTGCCCATAATAACTTGGTGTAGCTTTTCCTGCCTCTTTTCTTTCCCTCTTATATATTTTATTTGATTCAATTCGCCTTCTATTATGCAAAGCAAGGCGGCATTTATCTGAACAAAATCGACGGTTTTTTGTCTTTTTAAGTTCAATAAAAATATTATTACATTCATGACACCGATTTATTAAATTTACGCTATTTGGTAGTTTTAAAAAATTAATCAAAAGGAAGGAAATAGCATAATGTGCTGGAATTCTAGGTATACATTCCTTACGTTTAGGTCTGCTTCCTGGATAAAAAATCTTATTATTTATAAAATAACTTTCAGGTAGATTTGGTTTTTCTCTAATAATTGAGCCATCATCTTTTATGGTTAATCGCGATTCATATCTATCATATGCACCGAGAAATCTTGATAAGAATTCATGTTTTCGATATAAGAATTTATGCATTCCAGATACAGGACCATCATAACTATCAAGAATATTAATAAATACGAGTGACAGGTTTTCCTGACAATTTTTTATTAGATAGTGAATTGTTCTAGGGAATCCGCTTAAATAGAAACCAACAGGAATAGAATTTTTAAGTAATTTTTGGATTGAGCGTTTGTTAGGAACCATCTTTGGACCAGTATTCAGCAAATTCGGTCGAAAAGGGAAAATTTTTTCATTTAACTGATTTAAATCAATATCATGCCAGTACGATTGAAAATAAGAAATTTTTTTATCTAGTTTTATCAGAATGTTCGCTTTTTTTATAAACTTTTCTTTAGATGGACCGCTTATACTATTTCCTTTTAGGTTAATAATAAACTTACTTTCATAATCACGATCAAGATCATATTTGCCGCCAGCAAGTTTTATGAATTCAAATTCTTCTTTTTCAATATTATAACCAATCATTTTTAATCTATTATGACGTAGTAATTTATCTATGTCGTTTGTAATTTCGACTTTGGTTCTAATTAATGAAAGAAATGCCCTTTCATGCTTATTCAAAGGTTTTGGGAATTGTTTTTTTACTCGATAAATAAAATCATCTGAGTAATTAGTGCCTGAACGAAAAGTCATGGTTTCACGAGCCAGGCACTCGGTTGATGTTCGTTCATTAAATTACTACCGTTCAAAATGATGGCGGATAGTAGTAAATCAAATCCTGACAACCTTTTCTCTAAAATTAGAACTACTTCTCCGTTAAGTTTTCTATTTTGAG
>JAUWOH010000401.1 GCA_030612225.1 Desulfobacteraceae bacterium | reverse complement strand
AAACTCCACCGCCAGGGGCATACCGTAAAGCTTGTCAAGCAAAGCGGCAAGATGCTTGCGGTTGGGCGGTGTGCGTGTAAACGAAGGCGGAAGCTGAATCAAAACAGCCAGCAATTGTCTGGCCTGCATGAGCGGCGATACACCATTCCGATAACGAAGTGCCTGGCCCGGCCAGTTATGCGGATCAATTTCATGAGTTAGGGTGCGTGTCAACTTGGCGGCAAATAAAAATCCCGGCGGGGCCAATTTGCGCTGGCGCTCAATCGCTTCCGCCCTGGGCATCTGGTACCAGGTATAATTGAGTTCGGTCGCCGGAAAATGCCTGGCGTACAGTGGAAGCATTTTGCCCGACTTTGTGCCGGACGGATAAAACCCTGCCTCCGCCCATTCCGTATAGGAATAGCCGCTTGTACCGACAAACAGGCGACAAGCGCTTTTTTCCGGTTTATTTTTAACAATTTTCAAAGTCATAGCCTTCTCATAACTTCCGGCCCGCGGTTGACACCTATAACCTTGCCCTGAACCAGAACTTCGTTAAAAGCATAAGTCATGGATTTGTAAGCCTGGTTTTCAGGACGTAGTTCGATGTGCCCTTTCCGGCGGAAAAAGCGCTTGACCGTTGCTTCTTCCTTGTTGACGAGGGCAACTATGATCTCACCATTTTCCGCATACTGGCGCGGCTCACAAATGACCAGGTCTCCATCCAAAATAGCGGCGTTTATCATGGACTCGCCTTTTATTTTGAGTGCAAACAGGTTCAAACCACGGTATACGGCTGCATCGACCACCACGCTGCCCGCCCATTCCTGCTGGGCGTATAACGGCAACCCTGCAGCGATATTTCCGATAATCGGGACTTCGATCCAGCGCATGACACCTGCCGTCTCGCGAGCGCGATTCAGCAGATGGATGGTGCGGCTGTAATACCCGTCACGCTTGATAATCCCTTTTTCCTCAAGCGCTTTTATCAGTTGAGATATTGCAGCGTGACTTACCCCCATCTTTGCTGCCGCCTGCCGCAGGCTAGGAGATTTTCCGGTCAGGGTTATCTCGCTCTCCAGATAACCGAGAAATTTTTGCTGTTTTGGTGTTAATACAGGATGCATAGTCCTATCTCCATTCTAAAACCTTTACAGATAAGCGTAGACTTCGAAACGCTACTTATTGCCTCCCGCCGGGAGCGGGGCTCAAATATGGTAGTTGTTAGCTCATAAACTTCCAAGCAATTTCTACTTACAAATTAACCAAGTTTAGCACTATCAGCTATGAGCTATATATTAATATGTAATAATGTAAATGTCAATGTAAATGTTTTTGTAAAATATGTGTAGGTTTTGGGGCGCTTAAAGAAAAAAGATCGTGGGGTTTGTTTAAATAGACATCTGCGGTGAAACCTGTCCTATTTCAACCAGGCCGATATCAGTTTTATTGCGATGTTTCTTGCTTTTGGAGGTAATATCGCACGGTTATTTCTGTCTGTAAATGATCGAACAAAGGGGTGATTTTCAAACTCATCAATAAATATATTATCTATTACAAACTGCATAAAGCTATCCTCTTGATCAGTATGACCCTGATTACGAGGTTTTTTCCGATACATAGCGATAGTAAATTTTTTAATCTCCGGTATTACTTTGGCTTTAAAATCCTTTAAATTGGACTTGCTGACACCCATTTCCTCTGCGAGCCGGTGGGCGAGGGTGTCTTCGTCCTGTTCAAAGTGTTTTTCTATGAACTGTTTCGCAGCAGATACTGAAATCTGTTCCGATATATAATTGACCAACATAGCCAGGATTTCTTCGTTGTTCTGCAAATTAGCAAGCGCATAATTTTGAAACACAACAGGTACTTCGTCATTCAGAATGATTTGTATGATGCTTTTTTCATTCTGTGCAACCAAAGATGACTTTTGCCGGAGCAAATCGTACTTGCGCTTAATCATTGGAAAAACATCGACCAGAAGAGCATCGGCATCATTTTCTTTAATGCCCAGCTCTTTTGCAAGATATGCAGGATTTTTATTTTTTTCGACAGAAAGATGGTTTTCGCTATTTTTATCCATAAAATAGTGTTCCGGTAAAATGCTTTTTGCTGCAAAAAGTATAAATAATCATGAAACAGTGAAAGCCGAAATGAAAAATTTTAGTCAACTATAGCATCCGGCAATGAAGAAGCTATAGGAACATTCACCGTATATTTTCCTTGTGGAAGATAGCTTTTGAGAAATTGCGGATTAAGTTCCTTTACAGCTTTAAAGTCAGTGCCAAAAAACTGTGCAAACTCAGTTATATAAATCGTTTTTTTAATATTTACATGTATAATATCGTACTTGTGCGGTCTGTAAGCACCTTCCTGTGAAAGGTGATACCCGTAGCGGGTAGGATTGTCCATTATTATCTTGATGGCCGCAATCCTGAAAACATATCGTTCCGTCTCCAATGGCAGATTGAGTCTGTAGTAATCGCTGGTTTTTTGCTCACGAATTGCTTTTCTAATGCGTGTTTCACCGCCATTATATGCGGCAAGAGTAAGCGGCCATGTGTTGAATTTACGCTTAAGATATTTCAAGTACTTAATGGCCGCTTTAGTGGAATGCTCAAAATTCAGACGCTCATCCACAATCCTATCCCTTCTAAGACCGTTACTTCGAGCAGCAAGTCTCATGAACTGCCACATCCCTTTTGCTCCGACACGTGATCGAGAGTATGTCAACAAGGCGCTTTCCGCCACGGCAAGGTACTTTAAGTCCATGGGCATACCAGCTTCTGAAAGCTTTTTTTCAATATACGGGAAGTACCTCCCGGCCCGCTTCAAATACATAAAAACCTGTGCCCGATCCCATACTGTTATATTAAATTCCCGGTCCAGCATTTCCCATACATGAGGATTTTCAAGAGGTATTGTTTCTCCACAAAGGGTAAGAGTTCTGGGCAACGAAAAATCATGAACAGCATGAAAAGAAGCGACAGTCTCTGGCTTTTCCGCATCAGGCCCGGGGATATTACCGTAAACTATGTTATTGAATGAAAAAGCGGCGATTAAACCTGCTGCGAAGAAAAAAACTGCAAATAATATCATTTTAATTTTCTTATTCATAACTTAACCTTTTTTTTCGCCATCGGCAATTCTCTGCATTTTCGATTTTGGATTTATGGTTTGATGTTATATTTGTGATCCTTGACATTAAAATATATTATCTGGTAGTTTGTTTTTCATCGGTTCTGTGATGCTTTTTACGAGTCCATCAAGCTTCTCTTTCAGGTAAAAATGCTGTGTATAGGAC
>JAUWOH010000228.1 GCA_030612225.1 Desulfobacteraceae bacterium | reverse complement strand
ATCCGAAGCTAAATCTAAATCCTAAGCACAAGCTAAAGCGAAAGCTGAATCTTAAGCGAAAGCCGAAGCTTAAGCTAAAGCCGAAGCTGAAGCTAAAGCCGAAGCTGAAGCTAAAGCTAAAGCCGAAGCTGAAGCAGCCATGGAAAAAGCTGAGGAAGCCGAAAAGGAAGCAGGTGCAACTGATGAGGTGCCTGAAAAAAACGATGAGTCTGATACCGACCATATTCCTTCCGACTCTCCTGAAACTGAAACAGTAGAAACTGAAACAACAGAAACTGAAATCAATAAAGAGGGGCAATAAAATGGCTGCAGCTTTCCACCGCCGAAAACGAAATGATACCGGAAGAAAAAAAAGGGTGTTTCATCGTCGTAAAGTTTGTCGATTCTGTGCAGACAGTAGCCTCGTGATAGATTACAAGGACCCAAAATCTCTTAAATACTTTATAACCGAACGTGGCAAGATCATCCCGAGCCGAATATCCGGAACCTGTGCTAAACACCAGCGTGCCTTAACCCATGCGATCAAGAGGGCTCGAACCATTGCACTTTTGCCCTATGTTGGAACGATGGATTATAGATGAAATTAATCAAGGGAGAAAAGAGTGCTGTCTCAAGCCGTCCGGAAAGAAGTATTAAAGGACATTGCAACTGGTATTGCAATCACAAGTATTTTATTTGCAGTATTGATTAAATCACCCATTTTGGGTTATTTTTGCACTTTCTTGGTCCCCTTGCCCACACTTTTCTATCGCTCAAAATTTGGAAGAAAAATAGGAATAGCTGTCCCGGGTTTTACAATTATTGCTTTAATTATCATACTCGGTAGATTCTCTTTCAATGTTTTCTTCTTTATCGAACTGCTGCTTATTGGTTTTGTTTTAAGTGAACTTATTGATTTAAAACTTTCGATCGAAAAAACGTTTATTTATGCATGCACTGTCGTGCTTTCTTCCTCGATCTTAGTTGTTCTTTTTTATAGCAATATAACCGGCATACAGCTCGGGCCTCTTGTATCAGCCTATATTGTCAAGAATCTGGAACTTACACTTGAGTTTTACAAAAACATTGGTATGCCGGAAGAGAACATTCACATGATTTCCAGTTCCATGGAAAGTTTTCAGTATGTTCTTATTCGAATTATTCCGGCTCTTGCAATAGCTTCAACTCTTTTTATTATCTGGACCAGTCTGATGCTTGCAAAACCGCTGCTTAAAACAAAAAATCTTTTTTACCCTGACTTTGGGCTGCTTAACTTATGGAAAGCACCTGAATATCTTGTATGGATCGCTATAGCTTGCGGTATTTTGCTCCTGATACCGGATAAAGCTGTTCGACTGATGGGAATAAATGGAATTTTAATCCTGATGACTATATACTTTTTTCAAGGTATGGCAATTGTTTCCTTTTATTTTGAAAAAAAACAATTTCCACGGCTTCTCAGGTTTTTCCTATACAGTCTTATTATCATTCAGCAGCTGATTCTTCTTATTGTTGTTATTCTTGGTTTTTTTGATATATGGTTTAATTTCAGGAAACTGGAAAAAAAGAAAAGCTAATATAAATTCGCGGAGGTTTTAATGAAGATAATCTTGAAAGAAACAATCAACTCCCTCGGTATTATCGGTAGTGAGGTTACAGTAGCTAAAGGATATGCACGTAACTATCTCTTCCCCCAAAACAAGGCTGTGCAGGCTACACCTCAAAATCGCAGAATGCTTGAGCAGGATGAGGTCAAATTCGACCTGCAAATTGCCAAAGAACGGAAAATTGCCGAAGAGATGGCTGAAAAACTTGAAGGTGTATCTTGTACAATAGCGGCAAAAGTCAGTGAAGAGGAACGACTCTACGGCTCTATTAAAGTGCGTGATATTATAGATACCCTCCAAAAACAGGATATTTCCGTTGAAAAAAGAATGGTTCTGCTCAAAGAACCCATTAAAACCATTGGCACATTCAAAGTCCCTATACGTGTTTACAAGGAAGTTGAACCGGAAATTACCGTTGAAATCGTACCTGAATAAAGTCAATTATCTCTGACCATGTCCAGAAAACATGGTCTTAAGTATTGATAAAAATATTTAGTAACCGTTTGCGGGTTGAAACTTGAAATTAGAAAGTAGAAATTCGGAAGAGATGCCCCATGCTTCGCCTTTGGCTTCGCAGGGCAAGGCCCAGGCTTCGCCTTAGCTTCAGTTTACGCTTTCCAGCTACGCCTTGACAAGACACAGGGCAAGACCCAGGCACAAAACCGTGAACTATGAACCGACAACTGTGAACGGTTACAAAGCATGAAGGCCAAATTTTTAATTTCTAATTTCAGCGTTCTGGAACGCTTATCATTTTTAAAGACTCAAAGCCCTTCTTATGCCCCAAAAACAGCCACAAAATCAAAAAGATCCCTCTCTTTATAACCTGCCACCCCATAGTATTGAGGCGGAGGAATCCATTCTCAGCGCAATTCTTATCGATAACAATACGTTGCTTGATGTTTTTGATATTCTCACCTCTGAGGATTTTTACAAGACAGCCCATAAAATAATCTTTTCAGCCATAGCCGATCTGTTTGCAAAAACTGAGCCTGTTGATCTTGTAACCCTTTCCAACATCCTCAAAGAAAAGGACCAACTTGAAAAAGTAGGAGGAGCGACATATCTTGCACATCTTGTTGATGCTGTACCACTTGCCGTAAATGCACAGCACTACGCAAGGATTGTACATGACAAAGCATCTTTAAGACGTCTTATCGATAAAGCGAATATAATTGCCAGGCGCTGTTTTGAAGACCGGGGAAATGTTGATGAAGTTATTGATTTTGCTGAAAGCTCAATTTTTGAGATTTCTCAAAACAAAACTTATAAGGCTTTCTATCCCATCAGCAAATTAATTGAAGTCAATATTGATACACTTGAAGAACGCCAGGGGAATAAGGCCCTGGTAACAGGTGTTCCTACCGGTTTTACCCTTCTTGACCAAATGACATCCGGGTTCCAAAATTCTGATCTCATTATTATAGCCGCTCGCCCAAGCATGGGAAAAACAGCTCTTGCTCTTAATATAGCTAGAAATGCTGCTATTAACGATAACATCCCGGTTGCCCTGTTCTCACTGGAAATGTCAAAAGAACAATTGTCTATGCGAATGCTGAGCAGTGAGGCAAGGCTCAATTCATCCCGTTTAAGAAGTGGTTTTATCAGCCAGGAAGACTGGATAAGTATAACTGAAGCTGCCGGGAGTTTATCTAATGCCCCTATATATATTGATGACTCACCTGATATTTCTGCAATGGAAATAAGAGCCAAAGCGCGCAGACTTAAAATGGATAAAAAGATAGGTCTTGTTATTATCGATTATCTCCAGTTAATGAAAACTAAAGGTTCAACGGAACGTAGAGATCTTGAAATTTCAGATATATCACGCTCCCTAAAGGCCCTTGCCAAAGAACTTGATCTCCCGGTTGTAGCTCTTTCCCAGTTGAACAGGATGCTGGAACAACGAAGTGATAAACGCCCTCAGCTCTCAGCCCTCAGGGAATCAGGTGCCCTGGAGCAGGCCGCCGATGTGGTTACATTTATCTACAGGGATGAAGTATATACTAAAGATGAAAATAATCCTAACAAAGGTAAAGCGGAACTAATAATTGCAAAGCAAAGAAACGGACCTGTTGGAACTGTGCCTTTGATATTTCTGGATACATATACCCGCTTTGAAAATCCGGCGGGAAAAAATATTACCGAAGACAGTTAACTCTATACCGGATGAAAAAGCTTTTTGGAAATACCAGCGGGTTAAAGGCAAACCATATCCGCAGGCTTGAAAAATTTTACCGCCGACGTATCCCGCCTGAATTTGTCATAACCTTTGAACTTGCGCGTGATATCAGCAAGCTTTCCCATGAAATACGCCGTCAGATCGGCCTTCTTATTAATCGCATGGGAAAAATAGCCTGCGTAATTATCGGTGATTATAAAGGAATTATTATTCCTGAAATCACTGAATATCGAGCCGCACCAGGTCGTCTTAAAGGACTGCGCTGCATACATACGCATCTTGGCAATGAACCCCTTACAAAGGACGATCTTACCGACCTTGCCCTTTTAAGGCTTGATATCATGGGGGCAATTTCCGTTGGTGAAGATGGCAGACCTCGCCTGGTTTATATAAGTCATATCATGCCAAAATCAGCATCCGATATGCCTTATGAGATACTGGATCCTTTAAACCCCGGTCAACTTGACATCGGATGCCTTGATTTAATCAAGGCCCTTGAAACTGAACTATCCCATATCATTTCTTTACATAAATCAGACCCGGGAAAGGAAAGGGCTCTTCTTGTCAGTGTGACAACAGACTCCCAGGCAGCGGCAAAAGACTCTATGGCTGAGCTTACAGATCTAGCTGTATCGGGCGGCATTGATGTAGCGGAAACCATCCTGCAGCAACGAAAAAAAGTTGATTCTAAATTCCTTATGGGCAGGGGGAAACTTGAAGAACTTACACTCCTTGCACTCACAAAAGGAGCAACTCTTATCGTTTTCGACCAGGAATTAAACCCTTCACAGATACGTTCAATCACAGATCGGACGGATATAAAGGTGATTGACAGAACCCAGTTGATTCTCGATATTTTTGCCCAACGTGCACAAACAAGGGAAGGTAAGCTCCAGGTTGAGCTGGCGCAATTAAAATATCTACTTCCCCGTCTTATTGCAAAAAACACCGCCATGTCGAGATTAACCGGCGGTATCGGAGGGCGCGGGCCAGGGGAAACCAAGCTTGAATTAAACCGGCGCCTTGTTCGCGACCGAATTGTGCGACTTGAAAAAGCTCTTTGTCTTGTAATAAAGCAGCGCAAACAGCAAGCAGCAAAGCGAAAGAAAAAAGAGCTCACTGTTATTTCAATCATAGGTTATACAAATGCAGGAAAATCCACACTTTTAAATATTCTTACTAAAAGCAGCGTAATGGCTGAAAAGCGACTGTTTGCCACACTCGATCCGTCGAGCAGACGCCTCAGATTTCCGAAAGATATTGAAGTCATCATAACCGATACTGTAGGTTTTATAAAAGACCTCCCTAAAGATCTTATGGTAGCCTTTCGCGCAACCTTCGAAGAACTCGAAGGTGCTGATCTTCTGCTCCATATAATTGATATCAGCAATCCCAGGTTTAAAGAGCAGATCGAATCTGTAGAGAAAATCCTTTGTGATCTAAGTCTAAACGAAATACCTTCTATCCGTGTTCTCAACAAAAAAGACCTTCTTGGTAGGGAAACTGTCGAAAACCTGATAAAAGTTATTGGAGGAACAGCTATTTCAGCCAAGTCCAAAAAGACATTAATGCCTCTTATTGAAGAAATGGAAAAAAGGGTAGAGCAATTGAATATCCGAGTCCAAAAGGCTCGACCTTGATTTACTCTTCAATGGTATGTAGAATACACCAGTTTTTTTAAGTGACTAAAGTGCCTAAAGTGAGCTAAAGTGCCTAAAGTTTTGCTGTCGCTCTGCTCCAGTCTTTGCCTTTGGCTTCAGTCTACGCTTTCCTGCTACGCCCCGACAATACGCCCTGGCAAGCCATCTTTTTTATAAAAATAAAATAGACAGAATTCCTTAACTTTAGACACT
>JAUWOH010000193.1 GCA_030612225.1 Desulfobacteraceae bacterium | reverse complement strand
TAAAACAAAACTTGTACACTGTTTGATTGTTTCGTTTTTTATGATTTGGGTATTATCTTTCGTTTTAATGGGGCCTGCCTTCAGCGAGGACCTTCCGGAGATCAAGAAAAGAGGAGTGCTTAGACATCTTGGAGTTCCTTACGCCAACTTTGTTACGGGCAGTGGTGATGGATTGGATGTAGAGGTTGTAAGACTATTTGCACAGCATTTGGGGGTAAAATATCAATATATAAAAACTTCCTGGAAAGATGTTATCGGTGATTTAACGGGAAAAACGGTTAAGGCAAAGTGTAATGATATCGAAATCGTAGGAGAGGTGCCCATTAAGGGCGATATTATCGCCAATGGGATGACCATTCTTGCATGGCGCAATAAAATAGTAGATTTTTCAATCCCAGCCTTTCCGACACAGGTCTGGTTGATCGCACGGGCCGATTCGTTAATTAAACCGATCAATCCCAGTGGCAATATGGATACGGATATAAGCATGGTCAAAGCCTTACTAAGGAACCGCGAAGTCATGGCAAAATTGAATACATGTCTTGCCCCCGGACTGTACAAGCTGGAAGAGACGAGTGCAAAGTTCAAATATTTCAAGGGTAATCTGAATGAACTGGCGCCTGCAATAATTAATGGTGAAGCTGAGACGACTCTGTTAGATGTTCCTGATGCCTTAATCGCCTTAGAAAAATGGCCAGGGCAGATAAAGGTGATAGGTCCAATTTCCCCACCGCAAACAATGGGGTATGCTTTTTCCAAAACATCGCCTGAATTAAGAGATACATTTAACCGGTTCTTTAAGCAGTGCAGAAAAGATGGAACATATCGTTTCCTTGTTAAGAAATATTACCCTTCTGTTTTTATGTACTATCCGGATTTTTTTAAATAAAAACAAAGCGGTCTTTTAAAGAGCTATCATGATGAAATCCCCAAACTTTATATGGACTCAGAAGTTTCAAAATTCTGCTACAGTCATACTGTGCGTTCTATTGATCGGATATACCAGCTTTATGCTAATCAACACTTATATGTCTCAGACTCGCCTGTATAAAACCAGGTTAGCCGGTTTGAAGAATGATGTTGAGAAACGCGCAACCGCAGCAAGTTACTTCTTTTCCGAGCGTAAAAATGATCTGAGGAATTTATCACATAGCAGGGAGGTGTCGGCATTCTTTGAAAACAGGGCTCTTGGCATGTCCATGCAATATGGTCTGCGTTCCAGTCTCATATCAATTTACAACAAATTTCGCCAGATAGTTGAAGAAAAAACTATCAGAGGTGATAAAATATATTATCGATTGCTTTTTATAGAAAGCAACGGGGAGTTGTTAATAGACAGTCTTTCCAACAACATCAGCAATGAGCAGAGCAAGAACTGTGCACACCTTTTAACTCCCGAAAGCACAGATGCTGTTATTATCGCTGAGGGCAGTAAGATGGCAGTTTCCATACCCTTTTTTTTAAAAAGCAAATATTCAGGTCAGATTTTTGCGTGGATTGCCCCCCAAAGCATCTACGACCACCTTATCAGGGAAGAGACATCCCGGAACCAGTTCGTTGGCATCGCATCCGGTGTTGATAATATCTACTTCCCGGAGGAGATGCGGACGGATGTGCTTTATAACGGCCTTTCCGATATAAGGAAAGTGGAGGTGGGAGACCACAAACTGTTTAGTGTGACTGACACGCATGGCAAAAGTGTTGATATGATTGCCATGCGGGTTGAAGTCAAGGACACACCATTTTCTATAATAAGTGTTATCCCTTCTTCTGAGGTCTTTGGCCGAATATCGCCCTGGCAACTTCTTATGGCAATGGCGGCATTATCTATTGTGGTCCTGGCAGGGACTTTTATTGTCTGGCGTGCAAACACCCAGAAATTGGTTTTCAGAACGCGTCTCGATGAAGCATCTAAAAGGGAAAATGAGGTCAAACAAAAGAATCTGGAACTCTTAGAAGAGATCTCTGATCGTGAGCAGGCCGAGGAGGCGCTGCGGGAGACCGAAAGAAAACTTGCCCGATCACAAAAAATGGAAGCATTGGGCCTTCTTGCAGGTGGCGTAGCCCATGATCTAAACAACGTGTTATCAGGGATTGTAAGTTATCCGGAATTATTATTGATGGATATTCCGGAAGAAAGCCCGCTAAGAAAACCCATCCTGACAATAAAAGAGTCAGGACAGAGAGCCGCTGATATTGTTAAGGACTTATTGACGCTTGCGAGAAGGGGTGTAATGAACACGGAAGTTTTGAATTTAAACGATATGGTTTCCGAATATTTAAAATCCCCCGAGCATATTAAAATAAAGTCCTATCACAGCTATGTTCACATTGAGACTAACCTTGACAGAAGATTGTTAAATATTAAGGGATCTCCCATTCATATAGAAAAAACAATAATGAATTTAGTGTCCAATGCTGCCGAAGCCCAACCTGATGGGGGAAAGGTTTTAGTCTCCACAAAAAACAAATATGTCGACACGCCGGTAAAGGGTTATGAAGACATAGAAGAGGGTGATTTTGTTGTTTTGCGAGTAGAGGATAAAGGCACTGGTATTGCCCCTGATGATATAGAAAGAATATTTGAACCTTTTTATACAAAGAAAGTGATGGGTAGGAGTGGCACAGGACTTGGTATGGCTGTTGTCTGGGGAACGGTACAGGACCATGAAGGATATATAAATGTTGAGAGCCTTGAGGGTAAAGGAACAATCTTTGAGCTTTATTTTCCGGTAACGAGAAAAGAGATTGCCAAGGAAACAAGCTCCATACCAACTGAGGGTTATATGGGGAATGGCGAGACAGTTTTAGTCGTTGATGATATCAGGGAACAGAGGGAAATCGCTTCGAGCGTATTGAATAAACTGGGCTACTCTGTGACAACGGTTTCAAGCGGCGAAGAAGCGATTGAATACATGAAAGGCAATTCAATTGATCTTATTGTATTGGATATGATTATGGATCCAGGTGTGAACGGCTATGAAACATATAAGGAGATAATCAAGACACACCCGAACCAAAAGGCTATTATTGCAAGCGGATTTTCAGAAACAGATGATGTGAAGAAAGCCCAGAAATTAGGGGTAGGCAAATACATAAAGAAGCCGTATACATTTGAAAAAATAGGGATGGCGGTTAAGGATGAATTAGAGAAATAGCAATTTCCGACTATCATGCTCGGGTTATGAATAATTATTAGATTCTTGAATCCAAACCACCTTGAAAAAGTTTACAATACCGGATGTATGTTTCTCTTTCGCAAATCTGAAACGCACGACTACCTATCTATCATGTTCTTAAAATTTTAGCCAATTTTAAAACGGCACTTTTCAAAGGTCTCAACATATAGGGGTGGCCTAAAATAGATTGAAATGGGAAATATTTCCTCACTTTTGGCCTTTTTTAATGAAAAAGAATTTATTTCTGCTAAAAGTTCTTGTTTATGGGCAAAGGCATCATTTCTAAAAAAATCGTTTAACTCGTCATCGCCGCAATCAAATTTGTTTAATTGTTTAGAATCTCCAGTGTTTTCCAGAATAGTCAAATAAAATCCCTTTTCACCAGCAAGCCGGCATGGGTTATGGCTGCAATTGAACCTGAAAATCTTTCAACATTCTCCTTTGCCTGATTCATTGTCTTTTTTTCAACTCCGATAGTCTTGCATATAGCGTCATCCAGCTCCGTCACCATACTGATATTAATCCTGTGCTGTTTTGACATCATCGAAAGAGCGGTTCCGCCGTTTCCTTCGTAATTTTTTAATAACCTGTAAAACGCATTTTCCCATGTTCCGAGTTCAAACCACGGCAGAAATGTTTTTGAACCGATGCCGTCACGGCATTTAGCAAGAATAGTCAGATTTCCTCCATCATTTACAAACATAGAAGCATGATGTAGGGCCTTATGACTTTGAATAAAATTGATATCTTTCGGATACCCCCCGCAGGAAGCGATAACCAGATCATATTTTTTATCGGTATATATCTCACAGTTTTTCCCGTGTTCCCTGCATGCTTTTTGAAAATGATCTTTCCCGCTGCCAGGCAATAAATCACAAACATTCCCCCTGCTGTCAATAATTCCGTGGATGGATAAATCCGCCGGACGAAAGCTTTCATACTCCGCCAGATCTTCTGCAAGAGGATTTCCATCAAGCACACCCGGCAGGCATGATACGGAAAGGACTCTGTTTTGTTTATCTAAAAATAACCCATGATTTTTATAAATAGCATCCAATCGACCTAAGCCCGGAAAAATCAATTTTCGTCCTCCGCCATATCCTGCAAAATAGTGGTGTGAAATCGCACCGAAGGTAATAATAAAACTTGAGTCCATAATATCCCTGCGCATATAGACCGGAGTGCCTCGGATGGTTTTCCCTAATTTGGTAAAGATATTGTTTTCACGACAATCGTGGTGAACAAAACGATAATTCCTATATGTATCTCCGTAAAGCTCAGCAGATTCATTATCTGTCTGGCGCGAGTGTGTTCCGTACGCAATATACACTGTTATATTGCCTTTTGCCGCCCCGAACTCTTTAAGCGCTTGCATTAACACAGGCAGAAAGATCGGATACCCGCAAAGACGGGTTTTATCTGCAAGCACAATTGCGACATCAGAAAAATCGGGTCTTAATCGTTTAAGCTCTCGTTGAATCCTGGTTCTAAACTTAGATGTTGTTATTTTAGCATCCGTGTCTTTTATTCTTAGAATTCCGGCATGATCCGGCAGTTTAAATTGAAATTTATCCGTTCCGTATTTCAATGATGTTTTTTTTGGCATCAAGGTAATCCCTTAAAAAATTCATATCGTCAACTTTGATGGCGTCGTAGAAAGCAGAATTCATCAGGTTTTATGTGTTAAGTTTTATGTTTTATATTAATGATATTATCTGTTTTAACTGAGATTTAAAACTTAAAACGCTTCGTAAAAAGTTTTAAACGCCGGATGGCTAAGTAAAAAGGCTCATATACAAGGCGTAGCGGTTTTTCAGGGACGAGACTATACATACAACAGTATGTCGAGTTCCTGAAAAACCGCTACAACGCAGTAGATGGGATTTTTTACAACGACATCAACTTTAACATCTTTATCACAAACATAAAGTCATCACAATTGCCATTAAGTTTAATTAAACTGCGCTGTTTTAAAAATAAAACATTTTTATATCTTGACATTCCGTTTTTTGAAGTGATATTTAGTTAAATTTTGATTTCAGTGCTAAATTTTTTTATTTTTCCTTGCTTTGATCAATTTACATTCCGGTTCCATCCCGGTTTGATCAGGGCTTTTATATCCAGAAGGAGGCTTTATGAGAAGATACGAAACTATCACCATTATTGACCCCGATCTTTCTGATGAAGAACGGGCCGGAGTTTTAGAAAGAACAACAAGTCTTATCCCCAAAGAAGGCGGATTCCTGATAATGCTGGACGATTGGGGAAACAAGAAACTTGCCTATGAAATAAAGAAAAAAGTCCGGGGATATTACGTTCGTATCGACTACTGCGGCAAAGGATCTCTTGTAGATGAAATGGAACGGTTTTTCCGGATTGATGATAGGGTTCTTAAATTTATGACGGTTCTGCTTGAAAAGGATGCTGACATTGAAAATATAAAGGAAGAAATGTCTATAGCTAAATCTGAAGCTGAAGCTGAAGCAGCCAGGAAGAAAGCTGAGGAAGCCGAAAAGGAAGTTCAGGAAGCCGAAAAGAAAGCCGATGCAACTGATGAGGTACCTGAAAAGGACGGTGAGTCTGATACCGACAATATTCCTTCCGACTCTTCTGAAACTGAAACAGTAGAAACTGAAGAGACGGAAACCGAAACAACAGCAACCGAAATAAATAAAGAGGAGCAATAAAATGGCTGCAGCTTTCCACCGCCGAAAACAAAATGATACAGGAAGAAAAAAAAGAGTGTTTCATCGTCGTAAAGTTTGCCGATTCTGTGCAGACAGCAGCCTTGTGATAGATTACAAGGATCCAAAATCACTTAAATATTTTATAACCGAACGTGGCAAGATCCTCCCGAGGCGAATATCCGGAACCTGTTCTAAACACCAGCGTGCCTTAAACCATACGATCAAGAGGGCTCGAACCATTGCACTTTTGCCGTATGTTGGCACGATGGATTATAGATGAAACTCATCAAGGGAGAAAAGGGTGGTGTCTCAAGCCGTCCGGAAAGAAGTATTAAAGGACATTATAATAGGTATTGCGGTCACAAGTATTTTATTCGCAGTATCGATTAAATCGCCTGTTTTGGGTTTTTTTTGCACTTTCTTGGTTCCCTTGCCCACACTTTTCTATCG
>JAUWOH010000056.1 GCA_030612225.1 Desulfobacteraceae bacterium | reverse complement strand
CACAAGGTTCGCCCCTACGAAAAAACAATATAATTACAGCCTAAAAGCTCGCCCGATAGGGCGCTAAGTTCATCTACCACGGAATTTAAATAGGATACAACAATTCCTTAGATTTTGCTTGATTGTGAAATTAGCATAGAGCTAAAATGGCGGAAAGTGTCTCGGCTTAAGTTGGTAGCCCTTATATTTATTGCTTTTTTCACCAAGACATTAAATAACAACAGTAAAGTGAGGATTTAATGATTTTAAAAAAACTTCGGGTAGCTTCAGGAGTGAGTCAACTGGACATCCTGCTTGGGGGGCTTTATATCGGAGATAACGTAGTCTGGTATGATGATACAGGCAGCCTGGCCTCCGTATTTTGCTTAAACTTTATCCAGGCATCACAAGCACAGAACAAACCTCTCATCTACGTCAGCTTTGACCGTTCGCCGAAAAATCTTCTGGAAAAGCTGGGAACATTGGCTGACAATCAGAACTTAATCATTCTGGACTGCTTTACTTATGGCAAAGGAGCAGGAGCTGACATCTTTCTCAAGTTTTATGAAAAAGGAGATTCTAAATGGCCGTGCCGAATTATCAGAGTGGATGATCCGCGCAAGGTAGATCAGGTAACAGGCGCCTTCTATGGAGTCCATGGCACCATGGAAGGCGATGTTCGATTCGTTTTTGAAAGCCTGACCGGTATGCAGGAGCTGTGGGGCGGAGAAGAACATATCATCAACTTTTATTCCCACTCATGCCCCAGATTATATGAACTGAATACTATTGCTTACTGGATTATTGAAAAACAAGCGCATTCTCGCCGTCTCAAAGCCAAGATCAATCAAATTGCCCAGGTCGCCATTGACCTCTCTGTTATAAGAGGCAAGACTTCTTTGACGATTCTGAAAGCTGAAAAGCGCAATGTAGAAACCTTCGACAAGCCTTATAATTACTGGAGCAAAGACCTTAGCATCACCTTCGATTCTGAAAAGCGCACTACCAGCCGGATTAATCTTGGAATGCGCCTAAAGGAACTTCGCACCAAACGAGGTCTATCCCAGACGGAACTTGCAAAACTTGTAGGAGTGACTCCGAGCAGCATATCCCAGATGGAGAGCGAATTAATATATCCTTCTCTGCCGGCGCTTCTTAAGATAGCAGAAGTTCTTTCTGTTGAAGTCAGTTCTTTTTTTCAAGGATCGGCAGACATGAAAGATCGGGTGATTTTTCCATCCAGGGAATCGGTAGATGTGAAATTTCCGGATTTACCAAAGGAAAGTATTTATGCAAAACTCCTCACCCCTGTAGATTTCAATCCAAAAGCTGAACCCTATCTCATTGAGATTCCACCAGGAAAGAAAATTCCATCCCACTTCTTTATTCATAAGGGTGAAGAGATCGGCTACTTATTGTCGGGTAAATTGCAACTGAAATTGGGAAAGGCTGTTTACATGGGACATGCCGGAGACGTGATTTATCTGACCTCCGAAATGCCATCTCAATGGAAGAATCCCGGACCGGATTCGGCCAGGCTGCTCTGGTTGAAAATCAAGTAAGGAACGTGGACGAATTAACTTCCGCAAGTAGGCGCATAGATTTGGGTCAGATTTAACCAATCTCAGATCACAAAAGTTGAAGGAATAGCGAGCTATTTTAATACTTTTGTGATTTGAGATTGGTTAAAGGTGGCCTGAAGCTGTGATGCATAGTTGGGGAAATTATTTCGTCCACGTTTCTAAAAGTAGTCGAGTGGTTGACCACTCGACTAATCGACTAAAGAACTGGTCTATTCATCAATAATTTTCATAGCCTCTTCCCTGTAAGCGTCCATTACATAGGGAATGCCTGTTACCTTGGCGGCTTCTTCAGTCAAGGAGAACAGGTCTTTTCTGGACATCAGGTTAACTCTCCATTTCCTGGCTCCCGCCATCAGTTGTTGCAGGCCGATACGAAGTTTTTCTCCGGCAGAGTATATACCTATGGCGCCCAGAGGAAAGTTGTCAACCTCTTTTCCATACTTTTTCTTCAATTCCTCATAGCAGATAAAAATCTCTTGTTTTGTAGTTCCGAACTTGGAGACAGTCGGCGGAAGCCCTCCGTCTTCACCATCAAGCCAGCGGCCGATATTCTTGCCGACCATACCTGGAATCATCAGGGCGCGTCCCATACAAACAGCCTTACAATAAGGAGCTCCCAAAGAAAGGGCTTTAAAGATATGATCTTCTGAAGAAAAACCGCCCGCAAACGCAATATCTGGTAGTCCCTGCAAAACAGTGTAGGTAATAATTTCAATAGGTTATATATTATATCTTCGGCAGCACATAGCGAAAAATCAGGTGCTTACAAAGTGAAACAGGTCAGTATTCCCAAACCTGCATTGCTTTGCAGGGACTACCCAATTCCTGGAGTAATGCTTCTCGGTGTTTTTTATAACTTTTCCATTTTTTATTTATCTTGTCCTGAATCCGTGGCACGGTTTTTGACATAGCCTGAAATTACACGAAATAGTCAAAAATCGGTTATTTCCTATAATTTCAAACCCCCCTCAAAAACCGTACCACGGATTCAGGTATAATTAAAAATTAAAATAATGAACTACGCTGCGGCAAGCTTCGCTGAATTTAATCCCATAGCTTACGAAACTCTGCGTAATCTATGGATTAAATTGCATCCTTTCCTCTTTCTCCGGTACGAACTCTTATCGCTTCATCAACAGAAAATACAAAAATCTTTCCATCTCCTATTTTGCCGGTGTTTGAAGTTTCCCTTATAGCTTCAACAACCTTGTCGGTTTTGTCTGCTTCAACAACTATTTCAATCTTAATTTTCGGTATAAAGTCCACCAAATACTCGGCACCACGATAGATTTCCTTATGACCTTTTTGTCTGCCGTAGCCCTTAACCTCTGAAATAGTCATTCCATGAACACCTATTTCATTTAATATATCTTTTACCTCATCAAGTTTAAAAGGTTTTATGATCGCTTCAATCTTATTCATTTTTTCTCACCTCTTTATATTTAATTCGTCCACGTTCCTAAGTTTTAAATCAAAGCGTATAGCCGACCTCACTGTGCTGTGACAGATCAAGCCCCTGAACTTCTTCTTCATCTGAAACTCTAAGGCCAATGGTCATGTCAATAATTTTAACAATAATTGCCGTCACTGTGATAGAAAATACAATTGTAGCAAATACGCCTGCAAACTGTATTACAAATTGATTCGGATTCCCAAAAAATAATCCATTAGCTCCGTCGGGATTAATCGCAATAGTTGCAAATAACCCTGTCGCAAGAGCGCCCCAGAATCCCCCTACGCCATGTATAGCAACAACATCCAGAGCATCGTCATAACCAAATTTGTCTTTCAATGTCAGAGCAAGATAGCATAAAATACCTGCAACAAGTCCTATAATAACTGCTGAGACCGGCCCAACAAATCCCGCTGCAGGTGTTATGGCAACAAGACCGGCTACGGCTCCGGAAGCTGCACCAAGTGCGGTAGGCTTACCGCGAAGTATCCATTCTGTAGCCAACCAGGAAACCGCTGCTGTACCTGAAGCTATTTGAGTGGTCATAAAAGCCATGGTTGCTATTTTACCGGCAGAAAGAGCGCTGCCCGCATTAAAACCGAACCATCCAAACCACAGTATGCCGGCACCAAAAACTGTCATAGGAAGATTATGTGGCAAAAATGCTTCCTTTCCCCAGCCCTTTCTCTTGCCTATCATAATAGCGACAACCAATGCTGCTGCTCCGGAATTAATATGAATGACCGTTCCTCCGGCAAAATCAAGAGCACCCATATTACCAAGCCAGCCACCACCCCATACCCAGTGGCATACAGGTAAGTATACAAAGGTTGTCCACAAAACTGTAAAAAGAATAAAGGCTGAAAATTTCATCCTTTCTGCAAATGCTCCTGTAATAAGTGCTGGTGTGATTATAGCGAACATAAGCTGAAATGCGCAAAATAATAGATGTGGGATGCTGTCGGAGTAAGGACCAGTTGAAAGTCCAACATTCCTTAGAAACATCCAGTCAAAATTGCCGATTACACCAGCAATGTCTGGCCCAAAAGCAAGAGAATATCCATAAAATAACCATATTATGGATACAATTCCAAGACATAAAAAACTATGTAAAACAGTTGTAAGTACATTTTTGGAACGAACCAATCCCCCATAGAAAAGAGCTAAACCTGGTGTCATCAACATAACCAAAGCTGTTGCGACAAGCATAAATGCTGTGTCTCCTGAGTTAATCATCATTTTTTTTCCTTCCTTTTTAGGTATTACAGACTTTCAGATAATTCATTTCACAAGGCTATAGGGAGGACTTCGAGTAAGGCGTACATGTTAGTACGTTGTCAAGAAGTCCGACCAATAACGCAGTGAAATTATTTATCTGAAAGCCTATAGTCTCTTCCTGGCAACACTTCTGCAATTGCATCCTCTATCGCTGCCACCTGATCGGCCAAATCAACCTTTTGGCCATCAAAATCTCTGACGTAAAAAATATCTATAACCTGATCAACTTTAGTAGCTATTTTTGAAACCCATACATCTAACCCACTCCTGAAAAGAGCATCAGTTATGCTAAAAAGCAGCCCTGGAAAGTCATAGGTAAAAACTTCAATGATGGTAAAAAAACCGGAGCTTTCATTATCTACAACTATCCGGTTAGGTCTTTGTGATGTACGGGGCCTAAAGGTTTGATACGCTGACATCTTCTCCTTTAGAGCTTCTGTAAGATTTAACTCACCCGCAAGAGCAGATTTGAGATTATCTTCTGCTTTATCCCATCGTTCGGTTTCAAAAATCTGATCAAGGGGTGGTTTAACTTCAAAAATATCAAGGGCTATATTGTTTCTCCATGTATATGCCTGGGTATCCAGAATATAAATGCTGTTCAAAGTAAATACTCCGGCAATTTTTGAAAATAAGCCCGGACGATCTTGTGCACAAATCGTTACAGCCCTTGTATTAGAATCTGAAGTTCGCGTTACTTTCCAGACAAATTCTGCATTACCAAGACTTTTGTGAAGCTCGATATGTTCCAGCATATCACGTGCCGAAATGTACAGAAGATATCGAGGCGACATTACATTAAAAAGCTGCTCTAATTCTTGCCTTGTCTGCTGAGAAGATGCAGATAATAAAATTTCTTCTTTCTTCTTCTCAACTATCTCGACAGCTTTCCCTGTTGTCAGCTCACCTTTTTTTAATATGCTCAGCACGTTAAGAAAAAGATTTTTTAAAAGAGTCGAAGTCCAGTCATTCCAAGCAGTTGGACCGGTAGAAATTGAATCAGAAACAGTCAGGAGATAAAGCATTATTAAGCGTTCTATATCCTTTATCTTCCCGGCACAGGTGATAACTGTCCCCTCATCATTTAGATCTCTTCTGGACGCAGTCTTGATAAGAAGTAAATGTTCATTTATTAAAAATGTTATGGTTTCTATATCACTTCTTTTAAAACCTCTTTTTTTAAGTACATCATTAACGATTTTTGCTCCTCTCTGTGAATGCCCTGCACCTGGATCTCCCTTGCCAATATCATGTAAAAGAGCTGCCCAAAGCAGCAATCTCTTATTGGAAAGCTCTTTATACAGACTTCCATATAATTGGTCTCCGGTTTTATCTTCAGATGTGCCGAATTTTTTTATTGTCTTTACGGTAAGTAATGAATGTCTTGCAACAGGATAGATATGATACTCATCATACTGAATCCTATTAACAATATTTTTAAATTCCGGTATAAACTGCGCTAAAAATCCTGTACTTAACATATCATTCAAAACATCAATTGTTGTGGGTGGAGCAAATAAAATCCTTTCAAAAGATTTTAAAGCAAATGAAGCGTTTCTGAAATCATCATCAATCAAATAAATAAATTCTTTTAACAGCCGTTTTGTTTCAGAACTTAATGGAACTTGCAGGCGAGCGCTTTCTTCAAATATTTTTATCAATAAATCCGGAGAATCCGATATAGCTTCGGGAGAAACAAAATTAAGCATACCCCTCTTAACCTCAATATTATTTATTTTGGCGAGACCATTTATTTGAGTTTGTGTATTAAGTTTTTTTGACAGCTTTGACTTTTTTGTGTACGCTTGTTCACCAATAAACATCAAGTATTGCTGCTTCAAAACCTCCATCCGGCCGTGCAAGTTTTCTAAAAATCTTTCTACCGGCTGCAGCCCGTTTTGTTTTCTAAGCTTCAGGGCATTGGCCAGTTCTATCTGGTACTCGAAATACAATTGATCACATCTTCTCCCCGCTATATAATGCAATCGGTTTCTTACATTCCAGATAAACGAAAGCGCCTCTTTTAAAATCCGGAACTCGCTATGAGAAAGAAGACCATAATACTCAAGATCTCTTGGCTGCTTGATATTATATTTAATCCGGGCAATCCACAGCATTGTGTGATAATCTCTCAATCCCCCCTGCCCTTCCTTAATATTTGGTTCAAGCAAATTAGTAGAGTCCCCAAAACGATCATGGCGCTGAAGGTTGGTTTCAATAAGCCGATTAATGATTTTGTCAGATCGCTTGATAATGACCTTTTTTAGAATTTGCTCCATAAGTTCTGAATACAAAAGGGACACACCGCATATAAAACGGGCATCCAAAACTGAAGTCAGCACCTCCGTATCTTTCCCGGAAAGACTTACACATTCCTTAATCGATCGAGTAGCATATCCTACATCAAGACCGATGTCCCATAGGGGGTAAATAACCTCCTGGATAAGATCCTCGGTTATATCAGGAACATTTTTTTCAAAAAGAAAAAGAAGATCTACATCGGAGTGAACACACTGCTCTTCCCTACCGTAACCACCTGTTGCAAAGATCGCATAAGGATTCTTGTTTATACCCATCATAGGGCCGACTTCACTTCTTTCAAAACTTTCACGAAAATAGTCGTCTAAAATCCTGGCATGATTCTCCAAAAAAAAGGGGTCTCTTCTGTTTAAAAATCCTGAAATAAGTCGTTCCCTCTTTTTCTGCAGCATCTTTGAGGCGTGCTCATACCTGTTTTTTATATTTGTTACTATCAATAGTATTATCCCAAAAATAAAGTTTAATGGAGTTTGTTTAAGTAACAGCAACAACTATACCAAAAAAACATATCAACAATAAGATTTATTAATTCAATAAGATAGGCATATTGGAGTGAAAGAGGTAAAATATAATATTTACAAATTTGTAAGTAACAGATATAATATTTACAAATTTGTAGGCAAGCTATAGTTAATGGCAGGATTTTGTCTAATATCTATCAGGGCAAACGCATTGGGAAAAATAAAAATCGGTTTAAGGGGAGGGGCTTAAAGGTTTTATCGGATGTCAAAAAAGACCTGGATGAAATCAATGTTCGGTTTTCATCTTCAAAGAAATCTTCAGGGCTTTTTCTTTTCGAGGGTGACCCCATCTGTACATCCGTAGTCATGCAAATCTATCTGTTAACTCGAAACTATATTCATTGATGTCTTTACTTCCTCTTCAACCATAGACCATATCTGTCGTTTTAATTTTAGATATTCATCAGTGAGTTGAACCTCAACCTTTCCGGGATGGGGGAATTTGATGTCATAGATCTCTTTGACTGTTCCTGGTCGAACAGACATAACAACAATTTTATCGCTTAAAATAAGCGCTTCGTCAATAGAGTGAGTTATAAAGAGTACGGTCTGTCCCGATTCATTGACAATTCTCAACAGCTCTTGCTGCATGATCTGCCTCGTCATTGCATCCAGGGCTGCAAAAGGCTCATCACACAACAGAATGTCAGGCTTATTTGCCAGTACTCTGCATAGAGCAGTACGCTGGCGCATTCCTCCTGACAGCTCCCCAGGGTAGGCATCTTCAAATCCTTTTAAGCCAACCATTTCTATGTACTTAGCTGATTCCTCTCTTCGCACTTTTTTAGAAACGCCGTTTATTTTAGGCCCAAACTCAACATTTTTTCTCACACTCAGCCATGGAAATAAGGCATAATTTTGAAAAATCATACCGCATCGCGGTTCAACTTTTGTTATAGGCTGACCGTCGAGTAAAATGTTCCCTGAACTGGGAGTTAAAAATCCTGCGACCATGTTAAGGACAGTTGTTTTGCCGCATCCCGAAGCGCCCACTATTGTTAATATTTCACCTTTTTTAATCTCAAGGGAGAAATCTTTTACTGCTACAATATCACCTTTACGTAAAGAAAAGCGTTTTGTTATATTGTCAAATTTAATTAATGTTTTGCTCATGTTCCGGAAGTTTTCCTTTGATAGGGCAAAAGCGCTCTTTCTAACCCGCGAAAAAGAATATCCAATACCAGCACTGTAACACTGATACTAATCATGCCCACAAGAACCTGACCGGTATCAGACCATTCTTTAGCAGTCCAGATTCGAAATCCTAAACCACTATTAGCGCCAACCATCTCGGCCGAGATAACACATGTCCATGCAATAGACGGAGACTTTAGCAAATAATCAAGCAAAATCAATGACAAATCCAGCATTGGATAACTACCTTAATTTACTGGCTGTCCCGCCTTATGGCGGTAGCCTTATTTTGGTAAGTTCAAACTGTTTTCAGAGAATATTTTATTTACAGTAAAAACAATGAGTTAAAAATGTGTATATTACGAAATTAAGCTACATTTCCAATGGCCATATTTTATGTATACCAATAAATTCAATAAGTTATACCTAATGGGCCATTTAGGACTCTGAAATCAGTTTGAACTTACTATTTGGCAGGAGTTTGCCTAAATAGCTTGTAATCTCACTGGAATCTTCCATTAATAACACACGGTTTAAAGCTTTCTTTGCATCAGTCAATCTTGTTTTCCTGATTAAATCTTTTATAACAGGAATAGAAGCAGGATTCATACTCAGTTTGTCTGTCTCAATAGCTGTAAAAAGATATGCACAGTAAGGATTGGAGGCAGCCTCCCCACAAATACTGACTTCTTTGTTGTTTTTCTTGCAGATCGAAACCACATCAAGGATTGTAGAAATCACAGCAGGATGCAGGGGGTCATACAGTGATGCCACCTTCTGGTTGTTTCTGTCCACCGCCAGGGTGTATTGGATAAGATCATTGGTACCGACACTCACGAAATTTATATAGTGAAGCAATCTATCCAGAATTTTAACAGCGCCCGGGACCTCGATCATTATGCCGATATTTAGCGTTGCATCAAACGGAACCCCTCTTTTTTTCAGAGAACTCTTTTCTTCATCCAAAAACGAAATAATTCTTTTGACCTCACTTACCAATGTTATCATGGGAAATAGTATTTTGATGTGCCCGAAAGCCGATGCCTTTAATATAGCTCTTATCTGCGTTCTGAAGATATCATCCAGTTCAAGAGAAACCCTGATCGATCTCCAGCCAAGATATGGATTTTGCTCCCTGGGGTAATCGAGATAGGATAAAAACTTATCCCCGCCTACATCGAGCGTGCGAATGGTGACCGAGATCCCTTCTGCACCCTCCACAATCTTCTTGTACAATAAAAATTGCTCCTCTTCAGAAGGGAACTCCTTTCTCGCAAGAAAAGGAAACTCTGTTCTGTAAAGCCCGATATGATCGGCTCCGTATTTCTTAACCAGTTCCAGGTCTGACAAGAGTCCGATATTTGCGCCGAGCTTGATTTCATAACCGTCTTTTGTCTTGGCCTCTAAGTCCCTCAGCGCATCAAGCCGTTGAAGCTTGTGTGCCTTTTCGGCCTTTAACCTCACGTACTCGTCAATGATCACCTGCGGCGGTTTGCTGAAAACAAGACCTGATGTCCCGTCAACGATCAAAAAATCGTTTTCTTTTACAATATCCAGCATGTCCCTGACACCGATCACCATCGGTATCTCAAACGACTTGGCCAGGATCACCGCATGAGATGTCTTCCCACCCCTGGAGAGGACAATTCCTTTCAAGTTGTCCTGTCTGAGGCCGATAAGGTCTATGGGCGAAATATCAGAAGCAATAACAACCGTTTTTCTTGTAAATTGCCTGGTTTCCTGTCCTTCATATCCAAGGAGATTTCTCAACACCCGCTTGCCTATATCTTCTATGTCAGAGCCTCTCTCCCTTAAATAGGAATCCTCCATGTTGGAGAAAAACTCTACATATTTCAAGACAGCCTTTTTCAGGGCATATTCAGCACAAGATCCCTCCTTAATATGCGCTATTATTTTATTCTTAAAGGACCTATCCTGGAGGGACATGACCTGGACATCCATGATCGCTTCATCTTGTCCGGACATATCTTTTACGTGTTTGGCAAGAGTTATGATTTCTTCCTGAGAGCGTGCAAACGCGGCTTTAAGCCTGCTGATTTCAGATACTATATCCTCTGCCTCATCATATTCTATCTGGTCAAAGCCGATACTTTCTCCCAGATAGTGCGCATGACCTTCGGCAACACCGGGCGACACGGGCATGCCTCTAATCAGACCCTTTTTTTCCTTTCTTGCTGTTTTTTCAGCGTGTATTTCCACTTCTTCCAACAGCTTTTCCTCTAAGTCTCGCCTATCCTGCCGCTCCTTTTTCAGGTTTTCAAGAAGACCAGTATAGGCTACCGTTGCGGGAAGTCCAGAGGGACGCCCATGAAAATATGCGTTTCATATCCTGTTGATGTATGCTATGTCCAACCATGCTTTTCAGCTACCTGGGAAACTGTAAATCCTTTCGATAAATCAGTATTTACCAGTTTTGCCAATTCTGGCATTTTTGGTAAATGGTTTAATAAGTCGGCATTTAGCGGAATTGCCAATGATGGCATTTTCGCTAAATGGTCGGATAAAGTCCTCTGCGGAACACGTAATCTATTTGCAATCCTTTCTTATGTCATTTTTGGGGTCTTCATTCTTGACAGAAGTGAAGAATGAAGACCCTCTATTTTCATGCTACCTTTTACACGCCCAATGTAGCGCTCACCACCCGAAAAAGTCTGAATAAAATTGGCACGTGCGATGTTTTACACGAAATTACGCTAATGCAAAAAACGTTCCGGCTTTTCCGGTCGGGTGACTTGTTAGCTATTTGTCCGTTGCTTCTTTTAAATATCTTTAAATTCAGATACATCCATGATTTTTATAGGAGGAAAAGGGATGTTTTTAAGAATACTTATCTGAAATAATCACCATCACCTAGCATCAGGGAACGTTGGCACTTTGTCACTTAATTCCTCTGGATCAATTACTCTACCACTCTCCCGCCTCTTTTAAGGCTCTTTCTGTTACCCTTTTACTCAATCGAAATCCTTGCTTGCTTAACTCCTCAATAAAAGGCTTGACAGCCGGTATTAGCGATTTATTCTTAGCTGTCAAAAGCAAGCCTAATACTCCGACAACCTCAAATCCGGCTCTCCTCGCTGCCTTCCTTGCTTTCTTCTCGTCAATGAGAATAAGGTCCGCCTTTTTCTCCTTTGACAAAATTATAGCCTCAGCTTCTCCCTTCCCCAAATACCCTAAAAATAACTCTACCACCTTACTGTCTGTAACTTTTTCAACTTTGAGATATTTCGCGGTTTTAATTTTTTCAGAACCGTCTTTAGATTCAATGACAACTTCATCATAAACTGATTGAGGAATAATTACCTCACCATAAAGCTTTCTCAGAAGATTGAGCTGCTCAATCCTTGATAGTCCTATTAAAGTGGAAGCATCTGCTACAACTGTTTTTATTTTCATTAAGCTTCCTTTAACTTCTTAGCAATCTTAAACTCAGCGTTTAGTTCGTCATCATCGTAATCAATAACCGGAATTTCCAATTCATCAAGAAAATGTATAAAGGATCCTAACTTCAACTCTGCTAATTCCGATGCCTTTCCCAGGCTTAAAACGCCTTTTTCAAAAAGATGAGCGGCCAAAAGACTTTTCGCTTCCGATGAAATACGTTTTTTAGTATATCCGCTACTGGAAAGTGCAAGATACGCATCCTCGGGTATTTCTAAGTTTGCTGTTACTTTACGCATTATTGCCCTCCTAAGAACGAATTCCGCCAATTGAATAGCGGGATGTTGTTAGCTGCGTTATTGAATAATGGGGGACATTCATTCCGAACGTTCCTAACTCCGTTGGACCCCACTATGTGATTGGGTGCGTTGTTACCTTCTGACTTTGTTGCAAATATTCCAATAGTTCCTTGTTATTGTCAAGCAGCTTTTTTCTGTTCCTATGCCCCGGCACGATCTTCCGGACCTATACCAATTAAGGGACTGACTTGGACTGAGTTGTAGACGCCCTTTAGTTTTCCAGTTTCTCCCTAAGGCTCGATAAGTTTGTGTGAATTAGGGTCTGCTCTTGACTCTTGTTAACCATGTTAGCCACCCTATCCATACGTCTCTTGAGGTTCCTATCCTTCAGCATCTGCTTCTTTGTTCTTTCGATGATGCTGTTTACAGAGCTATACTTTTCCATCTGAAACTGGCGGCTTATCTCCTTTAGACTGTTATGTCTCAGTTTTCGTGTTAGGAATATTGCGGCATCCCT
>JAUWOH010000246.1 GCA_030612225.1 Desulfobacteraceae bacterium | reverse complement strand
GCAGGAGTCCTATTCATATGAAATTGCACAAGATTTTGAATATGATCTGAAAAACAAAGTGGTTGTTGTGCCAATTGGAAATGCGGGCAATATTACAGCAGTTATGAGTGGATTCTTGAAGTTTTTCGAAACAGGCATTATAAATGCTCTACCGAAAATTCTTGGTGTTCAATCCTGCCATGCTAATCCTGTTTATCGCTATTATCTGGAACCTGACACTCAAAAAAGAAAATTTGTTCCAATAACAGTAAAACCCAGTGTAGCCCAGGCTGCAATGATAGGAAACCCTGTTTCCATGCCAAGGGTTATTCACCTTGTAGATATTTATAACCGGATGGCTGGAAAACAAAATGTCTTTTTTGTTGAGGTAACTGAACAGACCATAATCGACTGGGAGCTTCTTGCAAACAGGAATGGAAACATTGCATGCACCCATGGCGGCGAGTCTTTAGCCGGCCTTGTTGAAGCCAAAAAAAGGGGGATAATTAAAGCCGATGACTGTGCCATCATCGATTCAACAGCACATGCTCTTAAATTTTCAATTTTTCAGCAGATGTATTTTGAAAAAAGCTTTCCTGCAGAATTTAAAATTAAGCCCGATCCTGATCTCATAAATTCTCCTGTACTTATTCACCCAAAAGATGTTAAAAAAGTTCCTTTTCCCGGAAAGCCACTTTCAGGAGATGATTTCAATCGGTTTGTAAACAGCGTATCTGATGAAATTGCAACTCTTTTAGACCTGCAAATAGTTTAGCATGGAAAAGAAGCTAAAACGATAAAAGATTAAGTTTTAAAAAGGTGAAAAAGATGAAAAAAAACCAGCTTATCTGGCCAGTATATTTACTTTTGACTATCTTTTTTATAGCGTCATGCGGAGGTGCCCAACTGCGAAAGGAGCAGGCTGAAATATCAAGAAACCTGGGTAAAGCATACATTCAAGATCAAAACTACACATATGCATTAAGGGAGCTTCTAAAAGCAGAAGAACTTTATCCTGATGACCATCTTCTTCAAAATTACCTTGGAATAGCATACAGACAAAAGGAAAAACCGGATCTTGCAATAAAGCATTTTGAAAAAGCGCTGAAATTAAAACACGATTATGCTCCGGCAAGAAATAATATGGGTGCAGCCTATTTTGATAAGAAAGACTGGGATAGCGCTATTGCATGTTACAAAGAGGTTGCCGGCAATATTCTTTACGCGACCCCACACTATCCTCTTTATAATCTTGGAAGAGCCTATTACGCAAAAAAAGAGTACCAGCTTTCAGAAAAATATTTTCTTGCCGCCATAGAGAAAAGGCCAAATTATTTTGATGCTCTCCATGGTCTGGGCCAAACATATATTGCCATGGGAAGAATTCCAGAGGCTGCGGCAGCTTTTGAAAGTATAGTAAGACAAATGCCTAAATTTGTAAATGGAAATATTGATCTAAGCGGGAACTACCGATTGACAGCCAAATATAAATTTGCAAAAGTATATTTTGATTTGGGCGAAGCCTATCAATTAATACGCAAATACAGAAAGGCTTATAGCGCCTATAACAAAGTAATTAAACTTGCCCCTGAAACATTTTTGGCAGTTAATGCTGAAAAAGAAATTAAGAGATTAAAAAGATAAAAGAATCTATAATAAAAAATCCTGCTGCGTTTACAGCAAAGTGAGACCTTTGAAAAATGGTAATTTTCGAAGTCTACACTTATCTGCCTGCCCTGTTAAATCTTTTTTATATTTAACCGGGGTTCGAGTTCAAGTCGAAGATCCCGGACTTTGAGCGGGGGAAGGCGATCCGCCTCAGGCGGATCAACCACAGGAATTATGGAATATTTCGAGGATAGCGCTAAAGGTTAGCGCTGATGCTTCAGTTCGTGTCACTAAGGTGCCAAATTATGAGCCTGTCGGAGCGAAGCGTAGATCCCCCGCTCACCCGGGGACGCAGGCACTTCAGTGAAGCTTTAGCGCTAATCGGGCATAAAGTGAGTGCCGTTTTACAAAGATCTCAAAGTAATTAAGTTTGCAGGGAATCTCTTTTTTAGTCCATCACATGGCGCTGTTCAAGCTGAACAATTGTAGGTGTGATGAAGATAAGAAGTTCTTCACTTATTTCTTGTTTGCCTTCTTTTTTAAAGAGCCAGCCAAGCAGGGGAATATCTTGCAACACTGGCCAGCCTGAAGTCGAAGTGGCTTTATTTGATTTAACAATACCGCCGATTACAACCGTATCCCCGTCGTTGACTAAAAGTTCCGTTTCAGCTTCATTCTTAATTATTGATGGCACATCAAAACCTGCGTTTGACACGAAATCACCGACATCGTCTTTGGTAACATGTATCTGCATTAAAACACGATCATCAGGGGTTACCATCGGTGTAACTTCAAGCTCTAGAACTATATCTTTAAATAAAACCGTTAAATCACCATCAGATAATTCAAAGTAAGGGTACTGAAACCCATGCTTTATCATAGCTGTCTTTCCGTCAAGTGTTAATATTTTAGGGGAAGAGATTATTTTACCTTCTCCACGGGTTTCCATTGCCGTTAATTGTGCATTTAACACAAACGGCGTCCCTGTAATCTTGGTAAATGCAAAACCTATGGTCCCTGCACTTGCGACAGGCAAATTCATTGCAACATCGCCGGACATTGTACCATCGAGGCCTTGTGAAGTCCAGGGGCCAATGGCTGAGGTCCAGTCAATACCGATTTCACTTGTAAAATTGCTTTTAATCTCAACAATCCTTGCTTCGATAAGCACCTGGGGGGTTACCTTGTCCAGTTTCTGAATAATTTCTTTTGCCCTTTTTATTACTTTAGGCGAAGCTGTAATGATAACCATATTAGTCCGATCATCAGATGTGACTTTGTAACGATCCTCTAAACCCGCTGCTTGCTTCTCCGCACTTTTTACTATGGGCTCAATATGTTTTTCTACCATTTCCTTTGCATCAGTATAACTGACTGGAATGAATGCGGTTATCAGATCCTCCTGGGCATCTGCCTCCTGCTTTGCTTTCAGCTTTTCTCTTCTTTGGATCTCCTCTTCTTTTAATGTTGTAAGAGTGGCAATTCTTATGATGTCTCCTTCATAAATTCTGCCAAGCTTATTCATCTTAAGGATCAGATCGAGCACCTGATCCCATGGTACAGGTTTGTCAAAGGACAGCGTAACTTTACCTGTAACATCCTTGTCAATAGCAAAGTTCTGCCTGCTTATTTCTTTTAATATGCGAAAGACATTTTTAATATCGGTTTCATAAAAATCGAGGGCTATCTTTTCTCCTGTGTATTTCTTTGCTGTTTTACCATAGTAAGTATCAAAATCCTCCATTTTTCCAGTATATACATCTGTCTTTCGTTGACGCTTTATATCATAAAGGTCTTGATCTCTTTTGTCATAATAGACTTCTCCTGGTTTATCACTTGATACTTTTTCATACCCTGTTTCCTGTTCCAAACCCGGAGTTTTCTCAAGCGCCATTTTTTCTTCGACTTCCTTCAGATCTTCCTCCGAAGCTGCAACATCCATCTGAGCAAAAACCTTCTTCCACGACGGCAGGTTAGCCTGTTCAAAAGGCTTGGGCGGAATTGAAGATGCCTCAAAATGGATTAGAAGAAGATCATCTTTTTGTTCAAGAGTGTAAGGAACCCTTTCTCTCAGTTCTATGGCAACTATTGAGGTGTTCTTCATAGCAGGCTTGAAGAACGGAGTTATTCGATCAACTGCACTTTCAAAACGCGTTGTAATAAGCGGACGTCTGCGATATTTTGGAAGTTTTGTATTAAACAGTTTAATACGAAGTAATTTATCCGCCACTTCAACAAGATCGTAGTTAACGGGATGGGTAGTTCCAATTATTACAGTCGATTTTCCGGTTTCTTTGCCAAGAAAATCTATACGATTGACCCATGCGGGTTTAGTATATGCGGATGCCGATTTCATTTTTTCAGCAGCGGCAACTGGTTTTACTTCGGGCACAGGAGCTTTTTTCTCAGGTGTAAAAACCTTTGCAGAACTTGCCAGGACCGGAGCGCCTGGATCTTTGCCAACATGAATCTCAAGACCAGTCTCGATGGGATATGCTGAAAAAGCGGCAAGATACTTCTTTTTTGTATCAAGGACAACCCGCACCTTGTCAGGATATCCAAAGTGGCGAACCCGACTTACCCACTTGCTGTTTACCGGAACTGTCTTTTGTTTTTTAAAGGGGCTCTTAATTTTATAAATATCAAAAACGATTCTGGCAGGGCTGGCTATTGTAAAGGATTTATAATCTTTAATTATACCGTCTGCAATAACATTGACCTTAACGCTTTCTTCAAGTTTTGATGCATCTACCGATTTTAGACTGGTGGCAGCAGGAACGATAACTTCGACAGATTTTGTTGCCTGCACTAATTCTGGTGTCTCGCTGCCTTCTACCGGATCAGAAGAAGCCGGAACTTCGGATATCTTTGAAAAAGATATTTTAATACCGGTATCATCAGGAGTTACATCATAGGGAATGTCATTTTTCAAAGAGATTAGAATTCTGGTTGTACCTTCTTGGTCAGCCAATTCCGAAGTTTCGATTGATGTAATAATGTCACTTTCCGGCGTATAGATGCTTTGAATTAACTCATCGAGACCTGTTTCGTGAAAATAAAAGAGGATTCCCAAAGGAATGTCCTGCTTAATTGAAGTGTAAGTTAAATAACGATTTCCTCTGACTGTAACAGTAGCCGATTCCGAATCTTCAGCCGTAATAATGTCTGTGATGAGATTGGGTTCAACGGAAACTTCAACATTATCTATTTTTTCAACATCAGCCTTGTTGGAAGCACATCCTGCAAATATCACCCCTGCTGATAAAAGGAAGATAATTAAAGCTTCTTTTCTTAAAAATTGTGTGATTAAATCAATCATGCTATTATTCTCCGGAAGGCTTTTGAAGTTTCAATTCTCTTTGGCGGACTTCTATATTGCCTTGAATATCTTGGATTTCTTCTTCAATAATAATATTGTCTTTTTCTATTTTTATTATTTTGCCCGAGTTGAGCCCGATGTATGTACCTTTTTTTATAACATAACCTTTGCCTGAGCTTTCTTCTACAAGCGCTTTGTTACCGCTTGGAGCACGGATTATTGCAACAAGTTTCAACTGGCCTAAAGAAAGCTTTTCAAGTGGCGTGCGCGGGATGCGCTTTTTCTTTTTTTTCCTGAAAACAGGCTCGTCTTTAAACAAAGGCTCAAAAGGATCAATT
>JAUWOH010000141.1 GCA_030612225.1 Desulfobacteraceae bacterium | reverse complement strand
ATTATGATACGTGCAAAACATAAAACCGGGCTTGTATTTTTTCCTGCATTTGACTGGGCTATAAGCCCTACCCATCCTGAGAGGGAAGAACGCCTTCTATACACCCAGGATCAGGTGTTTGAAGAGGGACTTTTTGACATTGAGGGTATTAAGGAGTTTAAACCCGACCTTGTTACAGTTAAAGATGTACAAAGAGTCCATTTTTGTGTTCCTGATGTGTGGAATGTAATGACGGAATCTCATTTTATCAGCGCAGGTGGTGCCAAAACTATCGGGATGGCCGTGCTGGACGAAAAAGTGGAAAAAGGGTTTGCTCTTGTCCGGCCACCGGGACATCATGCAATGCGCATTGTGCACGGGGCAAGGGGTTTTTGCAATGTCAATATTGAAGCTATTATGATTGAATTTCTTCGTGAAGCATATAATATCGACAGGGTCGCTATTGTTGATACTGACTGCCATCATGGCGACGGAACCCAGGATATTTACTGGCATGATCCGGATACGCTTTTTATTTCTATTCACCAGGACGGACGTACACTTTATCCGGGATCGGGATTTCCCAATGAATTTGGCGGCCCCAACGCTTTAGGAGCTACCCTTAACATCCCTCTGCCGCCAAATACATCCGACGAAGGCTTTTTATACACCATAAAAAATGTTGTCCTGCCGGTTCTTGAAGACTTTAAGCCGGATATTATTATCAATTCTGCAGGGCAGGACAACCATTATTCAGATCCTATCACAAATATGAATTTTTCCGCCCAGGGGTACGCAGCCTTGACTGAAATGTTAAAACCGGATATAGCTGTACTTGAAGGAGGATATTCCATTGAAGGAGCGCTTCCATATGTAAACCTAGGGATAATTTTAGCCATGGCTGGAATCGACTACAGCAGGGTAAAAGAGCCTGGTTATGATCCGGAAAGTATCCGGCAGACGCCTTCCATAACACAGCTGATTGAAAAAACAGGGGAGCTCGTTTTAAGCCTGTGGCAACAAAGAGAAGCAGAAAAAGAAAAGATTCTAAATTCAAAGGTTTTTGAAGAGCGCAAGCGCAATATTTACTACGACACGGACGGTATCCACGAATCACAAAGAGAAAAGATTCGAATTTGCCCAAATTGCAGCGGAACTTTTAAAATCGATTCGACCTCCGATCGCGGTTCTCACATCATGGCTGTTCATATCCCTCGGAAGGCTTGCAAGAAATGCCGGGAACTTGGCTACAAATGGTATGACCTTGCAGATAAAGACAGCTTTGATATGGCTTTTCTTCAGGACCGGACAGAAGATAAATATCTGCAACATGATTTCAGGAAATAATAGTGATTATTTTTTTATCACGAAAACACGAAAGGACGAAAACACGAAAAAAATAAAATTAATGAAAGGAGAATTATTACCATGCGAAAAAAAATCTCAATCATGGCGGCACTCATTATTGCTCTATTTTTCTTAAGTGCTTGCGGAGGAAGCAATTTAAAAGTAAAACAGATCTCAATGTCGGAAAATCCGACCGAGCAAATTAACCGTCTGGACAATGATCTTAGAAATGCTCGCAACAATCAAATTAATGTTTTGTCTCCACAATGGTTTGCAAAGGCTGAAAAGTCTTTCAATAATGCAGTAAAAGACCGTAATCGTGGCGCTGCACTTTCAGATATTTTAGAAAATATCGCCCAAAGCAGGGCGCAGCTCAAGCGCGCTGAAGAATTTGCCAAAATTACGAGCACATCTCTATCAAAAGTTATTAAAAGGCGAAAGTTTGCCCGCGCTTCAGGGGCTACTAAATTGGGAAAGGATTATGTTAAGGCGGAAGGACAGTTCCTCGACCTTATGAGAGCGGTTGAAAATAACAATCTGAAATCGGCTCGCAAAAACGAAGCAAAAGTGATCAGCGCTTTTCGTCAGCTTGAATTGAGGGCAATTAAAGAACAGACTCTGGGCGAGGTACGTAAGCTTCTTAAGCAGGCGGAAAAGGAAAACGCAAAAAAAATCGCTCCCAACTCATATTCCCTGGCAACAAATAAATTGAAAGCAACCGATGCATTTATTTCAAAAAATCCTTACAAGAAAGAAAAAATGCTTGAAAAGGCAAACGATGCACTTTTTGAGGCCTGGCGATGTATCCGGGTGACAAGGCAAAGCAAAAAGGTTAAAACCATGCAGCCTGAACAGATTACTTTATGGTATGAGAAAATGCTCTATCAAACAGCAAGCCAACTATCTGCACCGGATATGCGCGACGAACCTTTTAAAATTCAGGTTGAAAATATTTTAAGCTCAATTACTGCTTTGAAGCAAGATCGTAACTTCATGGTCGAAAAAGTAAAAGACCAGCAGGCAGAAATCAATGCCCTGAAAAAACAGACAGCCTCATTAGAGGATAAATCCAGGAAGAAACGGGCTGAAATAGAGCGTCTCGCTGCTGAAAAGAAATTTAACAAATTATTCGGCAAGGTTCGCAACCTCTTTAATGCGAATGAGGCTGAAGTTTATAAGCAGGGAAACCAGCTTCTAATCAGATTAAGAGCAATTCAATTCCCTGTCGGTAAATATGTTATTATGCCGGAAAACTATGGGCTGCTCAGCAAGGTTCAGCGGGCCATTCGCATATTCGGTGAGCCTAATGTCGTCATTGAGGGACATACGGACAGCACGGGGTCGGATGAGTTAAACGAACATTTGTCCGAAAAAAGAGCTTACGCTGTAGGACAATACCTGATAGCGAACCGAACCCTGCCGGCAGATAGAATCGTAGCTGTAGGATACGGATCGATTCGTCCCCTGGCATCAAATAAAACTGCAAAGGGAAGGGCTGTTAACAGGCGTATTGACATAATTATAAAACCCCGAAGATGACAAAATAGGAATGAGCGCTACGCTTGAGGAGCACTTCGTTTGAAGAGCGTTACGCTTGAGGCCTTAAATCCGCCGCAGGCGGATGCTCCTCAAAGCCTGAAAGGCTGCTCCTTAAGTCCCGCTTGCCGGGGCGTAGCCAAGGGCGAAGCCTGGAAGGGCTGCTCCTAAAGTTCCGAAGGGACGCTCCATTATGCCCTTTTATAGACAATCGTCCATTGAAAAAAATCTAAAATTAAGAGCCCGGACAGTTCAGGCTGTCCGGAATTTTTTTATTGGAAGAGACTACCTTGAAATAGAAACCCCTTGCCGGATTCCTGCTCCGGCTCCGGAGGAACACATTGATGCTCAAATTTCAGGCAACTGGTATTTGCAGGCCTCTCCTGAACTATGCATGAAAAGGCTCCTTGCAGCAGGATATCCCCGTATTTTTCAAATCTGCAAGTGCTTTCGCCAAAACGAAAGAGGAAGCAAACACCTGCCTGAACTTACAATGCTCGAGTGGTATACTTCAGGAATCGATTATTTTGATATGATGGCTCAAACCGAAGACCTGCTTTGCTATGTTGCTGAAAATATCAATTCCGGTAATCACCTGGTTTATCAGCGGAATAAGATCGATCTAAAAAAACCATGGCCAAAGATTTCTGTAGCGGAAGCTTTTGAAAAATTCACTTCAACAACTTTGGAAAGGGCACTTTCGGAAGATTTATTTAATGAACTGATAACATCTGAAATAGAGCCGAATCTCGGCCAAAAAAGACCTGTCTTTCTTTATGATTATCCTGCTTCATTCGCTTCCCTTGCATGCTTGAAAACTGATAACCCATCCCTTGCACAACGCTTTGAGCTGTATATCGCGGGTATTGAGTTGTGTAATGGATTTACTGAGCTGACCGACCCTGATGAGCAAAGAAAGCGGTTTGAAGTTGAGCAGAAGAAAAGACACGATTTAGGGAAAAGAGTCTATCCGATGCCGGAAAAATTCCTGGAATCTTTAAAGTCCATGCCCGCTGCATCCGGCAATGCACTCGGTATTGACCGGCTTGTTATGCTTTTTGCAGATACGACGAAGATTGATGATGTAGTGGCGTTTACGCCGGAAGAGTTGTGAGATCTTGAAAAACAGGAAACAGATTTGCACAGATTCACACGGATTTTTTATAATGTTGGTGCTTTTCTTGGCATATTCACAAATAAAACTAATATATCTGTGTAATCTGTGTTCATATAGCCTCCCGCTCTGCGGAAGTAGCACTCACTCAATTGTTTTTATTCCTTCGTCATTTCTAAAAATATTTGCTTCGCATGATTCAATACAAAGGAGTGAAATTCGGGAGTGAATTCTTTTTCTATGGCAAAACGCTTTAAATAATCTTCTAGTTTAAGACTGACTAACGCATAGCCGGTGTTATTTGCCGGATCGATCCAAAACCTATCAGGTTGAATGTTTTTCAGGTCCGCAACATCCAGCAGGCTTTTGAGCATCGGTCCGACAGGCTGTATTGAAACGCCGGATTTTTTTTGTTCCAACGCTGTCATGTATGCATTAACTATCTTGCCAACAAAGATTTCCATGACATGGGCAAGATTTGTGCGCGCTCGATTATAAGCAGTCATGTACATCAAAGCTTTATTCGAAATGTCTTTTGCTTTGCCGACTCCGTAAAAAGCAAGGGTGGCGCCACTACAATACGAAGTCCAGGTGGGTCGCGGATTATCCAGATTCTGATCCTTCAATTCGGAAGCTGAATGACACCCGTTTGGTGCAGCAAATATAATTGCAAGAAATATCAGATTGCGAGCTGTTTTCAATTTATTTAACTTAATCATCCAAGGCACCCGATCTTCTTACATCTTTTATCTTCGGCAGAATAAAGAAGAAAGCCATGGCGTCTATAGTATCTAAGAATTCGCTTTTGGGGAGCAGATCAAGAAAAAACCAAAGTTATTAATTAAGGTTGTGCGGCAGCTGGTAACAAGTAACAGCATATTGTTCTGTAAGCGTTCACAGGTGCTGCAGATGTTCGTGATCAGGGCAACCAGATATAGTCTGCTATGCTGGTTGCCATGAGCTCGTGCAGATGCGGTGTCTGTGAACGCTTACGGTTTTTTTCGGCTCATCATCCCCTTAATCCAGTCAATCCAGGGGCCAATGCCTTCTTTGGTTTTGGCTGATAATTCAAATACGGGGATGTCCGGGTGAACCTGATGGATATATTTAACCGCCAGTTCCCTGTCATAATCGAGATATGGAAGCAAATCTGTTTTATTCAATATGGCAGCGTCACACTCACGAAACATGAGAGGGTACTTTACAGGTTTATCTTCCCCTTCAGTCACACTCAGCACTACCACCCTTGCATCTTCGCCGATGTCAAATTCGGCGGGGCACACCAGGTTACCGATATTTTCAACAATTAAAAGATCGACCGCATCCAGATCTAAACTCCCGGCAGACTTTTCAATCACGTGGGCTGCAAGGTGACAGTCACCTCCAAACTCATCCGTATTTATCTGCACAACCGGCGCGCCTGTTTTGACAAGACGATCAGCATCATTGGTTGTACAGATGTCCCCCACGATAACGGCACATTTTATCTCCGGCATGATTTCATCAAGAGTTTTTTCAAGCAGAGTGGTTTTGCCTGACCCTGGAGAACTCATGACATTGAGAACAAAAACGCCCTTTTCTTTAAACAGCTCCCTGTTTTGCCGGGCCATTTTTTCGTTCACATCCAGAACCCTGCGAACGACCTTTATCTCCCGCGTCCCGGATTTCTTAACTTCCACGTGGCCACCTGTCTTTGCATGGGTGTGGTGTGGTTTGTGGAATTCATGGTGATGGCAATATTTAAAATTATTAAAACCGCTTATCTGCATCTGATGAATCCTTATCTTGGTTAGGCAAAAATTTACCACGGAATTTCACGGAGATCCACTGAATATTGATTTTATATGTCTGTGAAATTTCCGTGAAATTCCGTGGTAAATTTTTTATTCAGCAATTTCTATGGAATCGATATCCAGCTCCCGCCCGGAAAGAATCTCTATGGAGCCGCTTTTGCATTTTTTGCAGGAAAAAACAGGTTCGGTGATAGTCCACTCTGTGTGGCAGTCATTACACCTGGCAACAACATCAATTTCCTTAATAACAAGCTTAGCACCTTTAAGGGGAGTATCTTTGGCAATTATATCAAAACAAAATCGAAGACTATCAGGGACAACCGCCGCCAGCTTGCCTACTTTCAGATTGACCCTTTCAACTATGACATTTTCCATGTCATCAGGTATTGAATCGGTTGCAATCTCAATGATCTGCATTGCGATACCCATCTCGTGCAAAATAAACTCCCCTAAAACACCTGCGCGCACAACTCTCCGAAGGTACCAAGATTTTCGCAGATATGGATTCCACTTTTTCTCATTGCATCAAGCTTGCCCTGAGCTGTCCCACTTTTGCCGCTTATGATAGCGCCGGCATGTCCCATTCTCCGGCCAGGAGGGGCAGTAAGGCCTGCAATAAACCCGACCACCGGTTTTGTCACGTTTTTAGTTATGAATTCGCTGGCCAGCTCTTCAGCATTGCCGCCTATCTCTCCGACCATAACTATCCCTTTTGTTTCGGGATCTTTTTCAAAGGCATCCAGGCAGTCAATAAAATTTGTTCCATTTACAGGGTCACCCCCTATACCTATACATGTTGTTTGCCCAATATCCTGCATGGTCAACTGGTGCACTACTTCATATGTCAGGGTTCCTGACCTGGAAATGACTCCAATGGGTCCACCGGGCTTGTGTGTTGGACCAGGCATAATTCCGACCTTGCACTCGCCGGGAGTTATTATTCCCGGGCAATTCGGACCGATTAGCCGGGAGTTTTTGCCCTCCATATAATTTTTTACCTTCATCATATCCATAACCGGAATACCTTCGGTTATTGTGACGATAAGCTCTATTCCAGCATCTGTAGCCTCCATAATGGCATCTGCTGCAAAAGGAGGGGGTACGAATATCATAGAGCAGTTTGCGCCTGTCTTGTCAGCAGCGTCTTTTACGGTGTTAAATACAGGAACATCATCCATCTTTTGGCCGCCCTTGCCGGGTGTTACTCCTGCCACAACATTTGTACCGTATTCAATACACTGTCTTGTGTGAAACTGCCCTTCCCTGCCGGTTATTCCCTGAACCAGAATGCGTGTATCCTTATTAACAAATATACTCATTTCTCATCCCTCAGTTTTATAGATCAGCCCTTCGGGCTTTGAAGAGCGTCCTTTCCAGTCCTCGCCTTTGGCTACGCCCGGCCAAGCAGGACTTGATGAGCAGCCCTTCGGGCTTCGATGAGCGTCCCTTCGGGACTTGAGGAGCGGGCTTAGGCCGTGGATTTTTTGCGCCACCGCAGCCCCCATCAACGCCGCACGCCGCCCCGCCATCGGCGCGCGCCGCCACCACACC
>JAUWOH010000356.1 GCA_030612225.1 Desulfobacteraceae bacterium | reverse complement strand
AAAATCCGATGCGTTAAGTTTGCGAGGTAAACGGACACTGGTGATGCTTTGTTTTGAATAAGCATGCCTGCGTGGCTGTTTTAAAAGGTTTCCATTTTGGGCAATAACCTGACCATTGCTGATAACATATTGCGCTTGGATTGTTCTTTCATCAGGGATTATCAGTAGGTCGGCATATCTACCCGGAGCAATTCCGCCTATTATATCATCTAAGGAAAAATGCTCTGCTACATTCAATGTTGCCATTTGAATTGCCGTAATCGGGTCAAAACCGCAGTCTATTGCTTTCTGGACGATAAATTCAATATAACCTTTTTTAATTAAGTCTTTAGGTTCCACACTGTCTGTAACCAGAATCAGCCTTCGCAAGTCAACACCGAAATCCTTGATCTTCGATATTTCTTCAAGGTCCCTGCGAATACTTCCCTCTCTGATCATAACGTAAATCCCCAGCCTTAATCTTTCCAATACTTCATCTGCTTTTATTGGTTCATGGCAGGATGAAATACCGGCGGCAATATAGGCATTTAATTTTTTTGTGCTGGCCCCGGCAGAATGCCCTTCAAGGCTTTTGCCGGAAATAAGTGCTTCATGGAGGATGGGAAGTGACAGGTCAGGCTGTTGGAGAACCGACTGCCAGTATGATTCCCCCAATCCTACAATGTCATTACGGGACAAAAGCTTTTTGAGAGTTTCTGTTGAAATACCACGGGCTGCATTGCTTATAGAGGCCATAAATGGAGCGGTGGAAAATATCTTGATGGGCTGGTCTTTTAGAGATTCCAGGAAATCTACCACACCATCGTATCCTGATACAGGGTAGGGCTCCATGGTCTCGGTTATTATAGTTGTCGTGCCGCCTTTCATTGCATATTTCAAGAACTCGTATGCAGTGTATAGCGAGGCCAGGTGGGTATGTCCGTCGATCAAACCGGGTATTACTGTTTTTCCCCCGGCATCTATAACCTCTGTCTCTGCTCCGATAGAATGTTCCAGATCGTTGCCGACAGAGGCTATCCATTTACCCTTTATGCTAATCGAAGAGTTATCGAGAATTTCTCCCGTGTAAACATTAACAAGTCTGGCATTAACAACTGCAAGATCGGCCTTTTCCTGACCAAGTGCAACCTTTATAAGTTTTTCCGAATCCCTTGTTTGTGCGAAAAAAGATGATTTGCCTGCTGTCATATAGAATTTGCCCTTAAAATATTTTACTACGGAAGTAATGACAGCCAGTGATCAGCACTGATTACCATTATTTTTAAATTACCATTGGAAACAATTTTACAGATACCGTTCTTATTGACAAGCTGGACACCTGGTATGTTGAGAACTTTCTGAAATTTTTTTAGACTTTTTGCCGCATTATCATCGGATAATTTTGTTTCAATGAGCAAGATAGGGTTATTATTGTTTAAAAGGAGAAAGTCCACCTCTTCCTTGTCTCTGTTTCTAAGATAATGCAAAGAAAAATTTCCGAGTCCAAGATCATTCCAGTTTGATATAGCACGAAAAAGTTCCAGGGCAACCATATTTTCAAATTTTGCTGACGGAGATTCAATTGACGCGTAATCGAAGAGATACAGTTTTTTCTCCTTGGTTATGGCTCTGGATATTTTTTGGCTCCATCGAGGTATTCTGAAAACCATAAAAAATTTCTCAAAAATATCGATCCAGCTTCTAACGCTGTCAAATGACACATTAATATCTCTGGCAAGACTTGCCATTGAAAGCGGGTTGCCAATTTTGGAAGGCAACAGAGAAAAAAGTATTTCCACATCGTCAAAACTGCGAAGCGATGCAAGATCACGGATATCTTCGCGCAAGAGCTGTTTTTTGTATGTGTTAGACCAAATTTGGTAAAACGGATCTGTTCCGTTGAGGTATGGATCCGGAAATCCGCTGAATTGACTTAAATTATTCCATATAAGTTGCGTTTTATTTGCGCAGGTATGAATTTCAATGAAATTAGAGGTGAATTGCTCAAATGAGAGATTATTTCCTGCGAGCTCGGCAAGGGTAAGGGGCCAGAGATAAAAAATAAAATATCTTCCAGCTAATGAATCCCCTCCTTTTTGATACATATCCAGGCGGCCGCTGCCGGACACAATAAATTTATAATTGTCCTTATCCCGGTCGTAAACACTTTTGAGGTAATTTTTCCAATTTGAATATTTGTGCAGCTCATCAAATATGATAAGAGGCACGGAATTGTCTTTTCGATTTACTTCTTCATAAAAAGACGGGTTTTCAATAAGTTTTCGTTTCTCCTCAAGAATATCCCAGTTAAAATAAAGGGAATTTGTGAAATCTTCAGCCAGAATCTGCGTTAATGTGGTTTTACCTGCCTGCCTCGGCCCGGCGATAAAAACCATTTGCTTATATGCAGAAAGCTTTTTCCAGATATTTTCGTAAATTAATCTTTTCATGCCTGACAATATATGGGTATAACCGAATATTGTCAAGACAAAATTGGATTACAGCACAATATTGTCAATATAATCCTAACTGAGATGCAAGACAGCATAACCTCTAGGTAGGTACCGATTACGACTGACTTGAATTATCCGGTTTCATATTTAAAAATGCTGCTTGATTTTACACGATCCAGTACGTTAAGATTATTTGAATATCCAACGTGCTTTACATTTATAATACCTTAAGAGTCTGGCAACTTTGCGAGGAAATTTGGGAAATAACATGTTGTTTAAATATATTGCGGAAATTTCGAAACGCTTAATCACAAACAGGTTCTCCTGCACGGCCAGGGCACTTTTTCTTGGCATGCTGGCTGCCCAGGTAATAGCTGTAATACAGGTATATCTGTCTAATGTCAGCCTGCATAATAATATAACAGCAATAAAAGATGCAGGATATCTTGCCATCCCCAACCAGCACATTTTAGATATTCTACTTGGCTTTGGCCCCGCATTTTTCGGAGGCATCTTTTTCATCCTAAGTGTCGGAGCCGGCCTCTCCCTGTACAGCATCGCTGCGATGTGGATATGGACACGACTTTTGTCCCGCAATAAATATTTTCTAATACTGTTTTTACTTCCTCTGGCAGGATGTATTGTGGAAGTGAACCTTCATGGATTTAGCCCTGTTGTTACTTCCTACTTTCTTGTCATTCCGGCTGTTATTTTTTTTGCAACATTTAAGTGGATAACCGTACAATCTGAACAAAGGGTCTGGCAAAAGGAAATCTTGCATTTTCTTCCCTTGGTCATCCTTACTATATTATGGGCATTTCAAATGCAAAGCAGCATGTTTCTTGACATCAGAGACAACCTGCTTTTGTCCAATTCTTTTGGAAGAAAGATCAATGACTTTTACTACAAATACACCCTGTATCCAGCAGAGGCCTTTAAAAGTCATCATCAAAAGACTCTTAAGACATGCAGCCTTGGTCAGATAGGACAGGAACCCGTTGAAAGGCTTTTGAGAAATGAATTGATAAGTCGTGACTATCTTGACGTGGGAATAGATAAAAAAGTTGATCTTAAGATAATAAAAGATGCTGATTTCCTTGTCTTGAAAAATAGAGGGAAAATAATTCTTAAAACTTCGCTTGAAGATTTCCTGTCCGACAATGGGAAAGTATTGGAGAAGTTTTCTGACAAAAGTGACAGACACGGCTTTTTCCGCAAGTTCACGCTTTTCTCCCTTGTGGCAGGTTTCCCCATCTTCCTTTACATTTTAATTTTTTCTCTGTTTCGTTTTGTATTCTCTTTTATTCCGGGTCTAAAGAACGCTTCGGCATACGTATCAATCCTT
>JAUWOH010000241.1 GCA_030612225.1 Desulfobacteraceae bacterium | reverse complement strand
CAATAATATTGAATTTTATCCGAGCAAATTCAATATTAAATTGAGATAGGATTCATTCCATCACTCGTAACACGCAACCCGTAACTCGTAACATGGGCTAATCAATTCGGCATAGTCGTTTGTCTCTGACATGGCCCAAAGGACCAGGTTAATTTGATAGAATTAAAAACTACCCTTATTGTCGTGGGGTCGCGTGGTTAACCTCTGGTTTTAATTTTTGAGCGACAAGCCCCTTTTCGTACCTATCGCCTCGCAAGTAAGTTTTTATCATTTCTCTTGCAACAGGAGCAGCAGTTCCGGAACCGTGCTCTCCATGTTCCACAATCACAGCAACAGCTATCGCAGGGTTTTCGGAAGGCGCATACGCTACAAACCATGCATGGGGTTTTAAATGATCCGGCAGTTCCTCTTCAGACTCATCTTCGCCCTCTTTCCTGCTGACCACCTGACCTGTGCCTGTTTTTCCACTAACATCTATACCATGAATTTGTGAACCCCTGGCGGTTCCCTTTTCGTAGTTAACAACTTCCCACAAACCCTGTTTAACCAGCTCCAGGGTTTTACTACTGACCGGCAGCCTGCCAATCTTATGCGGCTTAGCTTCCTTTACTATTTTGCCCTCTGCCGTTTCTATGTGTTTTAATATTTCAGGCCTGTATCTATCACCACCGTTTGCCACCGCTGAAATTAAAGTTACCATTTGCAGCGGCGTCACAAGGTTAAAGCCCTGACCAATGGCTATCGAAAGTGTTTCGCCTTCCTGCCACTCGATACCGAAACGACGCTTTTTCCATGCAGCCGTGGGTATCAACCCCCGCATCTCATGATCAAGGTTTATCCCGGTTCTCGCTCCCAGCCCGCATTCCTTTGCATACCACGCAAGCCGATCTACTCCGACACGCTGTCCGACATTATAAAAAAAGACATCGCACGATTGGGCCAGCGCTTTTACTATGCTCATTTTGCCGTGCCCTGCTTTTTTCCAGCACCGATATTCTCGATTATGGAATCTATAATACCCAGGACATGTAAAAGTTGTGTTTTCATCTATAACCCCTTCCTCTAATCCTGCAATTGCTGTAACAATTTTATAGGTTGATGCCGGTGCATATTCTCCCTGGACCACCCTGTTCGTCAACGGCTTTAGAGGATCTGAGGTTAGAGAGTCCCACTGTTCCCGAGACATTCCACATACAAAACTATTCTGGTCAAAGGAAGGATTGCTTACAAGGGCAAGGATCTGTCCTGTTGCGGGTTCCATCGCAACAGCAGCTCCAATAACACCCTCTAAGAGCGCTTCGGCTTTTTCCTGCACTGCCTGGTCAATAGTAAGATAGTAATTATATCCCGGATTAGAATCGACAGTATTTAACACTTTAATAACCTGGCCTACAGCGTTAACCTCAACCTGGCGGCCACCGCGTTTTCCTCTTAAAAATGACTCGTATGCCTTTTCAACGCCATACTTTCCAATTAAATCGCCCTGCCTGCATCCTGGGAATTTACCACTACTCAACTCTCCTGGATTTATTTCGCCCAGATACCCTATTAAATGCGCACCACTTTCCCTGTTAATATAGTGCCTTCTGGGCCTTACGTGTACGACAATACCGGGAAGTTCATATTTGTGAACCTCAACCGCAGCCATTGTATCACGACCGATATCCTGTTTTAATAAAACCGGTTTATAGAGTGAAATACCTTTTTTAGACGCAATCTTCATCATGAGTTCATCTGCCGGGAATTTAATATACCCGGATAATTTTTTAATTGTTTCCTTAACCGGGCGAGCGTCTCTTAATATTATGCTGACATCAAAGGATGGACGATTATCTACCAGCAGCCTGCCTCCACGGTCAAAAATCATTCCTCTTGACGGGTCTATATTTTGCAGCCTTATACTGTTATTTTCAGAAAGCCGTCTGAATTCCTCCCCTTTGATTATCTGGAGAAAAAAAAGTCGCAGTAAAAGTATGAAAAAGGCAGCCAGGACGAAAACTACAACCCCGATGATGCGTTGTTTATACCAATTGCTGTCTGCAGTTTTAAGATATTTGCTCAAAGCCCTACCTAATCGTAACTACTCAGGTTATTTAGGCTGAAGACTGATAGCAAGGGCTGAACGTAGCACACTTGGAGCTCCTATTATTGTAACTGCTTTGCCCCTAAAAAAATATCGTCCTCTTTTCCCTTCAGCCTTCAGTCTAAACACCTTCAGTCTGACTACGTAAGTAGTTACACTTAATCTATCAAACTATTGAATTCATAAGGTTTTAAGTGTTAAGTTTTAGGTTAACGTAATTGTCTGTTTTATCAAAGACTTAAAACGTAAAACGTTTCTTAAAAAGTGGTTTTTTTACTTTTTACGAAACTATCATTTTTTGAAACACCTTGTTTTTGTATAATATATTGCTTTATAATTAAATTCCAGCCCCTATGACAGTAGTCAAATGAGACAAGAAATAGCGATCCTGTGCATATCGCCCATAAAGACTGAACTGCAATGCTTCGTACAACAGCTATGGAAAACCGGAACCCGGAATCCAATATGAAAACTGTCCCAATAAATATCAAATTCTCTATCAAAACGCCCGATGTCACAATAAACGGCAGGCGAAAACTTCCCTCCAAGCGTAAAATTTTTGCAATCCCACGCACACTAAAAAATAACCAGAAATAAGCTGTTATATACAGCATAAAGGGTGTTGATGAAAGACTATCCATTATAAATCCAAGAAAAATAACAACAGGAAGGCTTTCGCGGGCAGGCCGATACAGGCTGAGGTAGATAATAAATAGAGCCGGTAAATCATAAAAATTTTTAAACAAAGGAAGGTGTGGCATAATTGTTGTCTGAAGAATTATCAGACAACAAGAAACGCCTAAATAAAAGCCGTATGTCATTAGTTGCTCACAAACTCATACTTTGGAGGATTCAATATAACCAGAACCTCTTCAAGCTTTTCAAAATCAATATACGGCACAACTCTTACTTCCTGGAAAACCCCTGAGTTGCGCCTGACAACTTCTTTAACATCCCCTACAGGCAGTCCTTTTGGGAAAACACCGTCAAGACCTGAAGCAACAACCTTATCCCCAACCCTGACATCATCTTTGCGCAAGACATATTTAAAGAGACACTGCCCCGCCATTGCCTCCCCTCTTATAATCCCACGCGCCCTTGTCCTTTGCACCAGGGCATCGACTGAGCTGTTCCGGTCTATTAAAAGCATAATCTTTGAATAACGTGATGAGACATCAACAACCTGCCCGACAATACCTTGCCGGATAACAACAGGCAATCCTCTTTCAACACCATCTAAGCTACCTTTGTCTATAATTATAGCTTTAAACCATAAAGATGGATCTACGCTTATAACCTCGGCCGCTAAAATCTTACTGGTTGTCGTCTCCTTGAAATTAAGCAGATTCCTGAGTCGCTGATTTGAAAGTTCTACTTCCTTGTACTGACTGTTTTCTGAAACAGCCCGATTTAACTTTTTTTTGAGATTATCGTTTTCCTGCGCCGCTGAAACAAGGTAAAAGTAATGATTCCATATACCTTTTGCAAAACGCATTGAATCAGTAACAGCCTCCTGTAAAGGAGCAACAAAAAAAATAGCGACTCGTCCGAAGCCGAATGAACGATAGCGACTGCCGGAAATATAAAGGATTGTAATATTGACAACGATCAGAACAATCGCGCCAACAATCAGCAGCATTTTTTTTGAAAACATAAAACTATGTAATTACAACCTGTTTTAGTATTTCAATATTATCCAGAACTTTTCCGCAACCAAGCGCCACGGTTGTCAGCGGATCATCGGCAATGGTAATAGGAAGACTGGTTTCTTCCCTGATGAACTTATCCAGATTTTTCAGCAAGGCTCCTCCCCCTGTTAAAATAATCCCCCTGTCGACAATATCGGCTGACAACTCAGGTGGTGTTTGTTCCAAAGCTATTTTCACCGTCTCAATAATTGAATCAATCTGCTCTGAAATCGCTACCCGAATCTCTTCCGAATCGATAGATAAAATTTTAGGTATCCCTGATGCAAGATCTCTTCCTTTTACTTCTATCGTTTCAAGATCCTGTGGATCAGGGGATGCATTGCCGATTGTCATTTTAATCATTTCGGAGGTCATTTCACCAATTAACAGGTTATATTTCCTTTTAATATACTGTATTATGGCGGCATCCATCTTATCTCCAGCCACCCTTACGGATCTGCTGTAAACAATTCCTGCCAGAGAAATAACAGCGACTTCGGTTGTACCGCCGCCAATATCAACCACCATATTACATGTTGGCTCAGTAATCGGAAGATTAGCTCCGATAGCGGCAGCCATTGGCTCTTCAATCAGAAAAACCTCACGAGCACCGGCAGATTCTGCAGATTCCTTCACCGCACGCTTTTCCACCTGGGTAATTCCGGATGGTACGGCAATAATAATTCTAGGCCTGACGAATGTACGCCTGTTATGCACTTTATGAATAAAATGCCGCAACATTGCCTCGGTAACCTCAAAATCAGCAATAACTCCATCCCGCATAGGCCGGATGGCAACGATATTGCCCGGAGTTCTTCCCAGCATGTTTTTGGCATCGGAACCGACAGCCAGCACCCTGTTTTTCGACCTGTGGTCCACACTCACCGCAACTACAGAAGGCTCCATCAAAACAATACCCTTACCCTTAACATAAACCAGTGTGTTGGCAGTGCCCAGGTCAATAGCAAGATCATTTGAAAAAATACCTAAAATTCCATCAAAAAATAAATTCATAACACCTCAATTCTGCACAATTAAGTACTATTTTTTTATTTCAACTATCATACTGCAAAATTTAATAAAACGCAAGGAATCGCTACCAGAATTATATTGGTATTACAAGGAAAAATTATCACTTTGTTATTTTTCCTTTCCCCCACCTGAAAGCGATTTCATTATTGCATTGTGAATTTCAGGTCTGAAAGCTCTTATTTTGGTATTGTAGCGTGACGGATGTATGCGGTTTGTTAAAAGTATTATAATGACTGACCTTTCCAGGTCCATCCAGAAAGATGTCCCGGTAAACCCCAGATGCCCCACGCTTTTTTTTGAAAAAAAATCCCCACAGCTTGCATTATGCAAAGATGGAGTATCAAATCCCAGCGCTTTTTCAGTATTATCCTGTCTTTTAAAAAATGTATTCAGTAAATCTTTTTTGAAAACATTGCTTGGGGAAAATCCAGAGTACACAAACAAAAGTGCCGATAAAAGACTAAAAATACAT
>JAUWOH010000279.1 GCA_030612225.1 Desulfobacteraceae bacterium | reverse complement strand
AGGAATAAAAAGAGAAGAACTCCGCAGGCAATCATGATAGCGCACAGCACCTGGCCCATGGTAAACGACAAAAGGATATATCCGAGGTGAGTATCCGGCTGGCGGAAATACTCGATAAAGAATCTGACTGTGCCGTAGCCGATAAGATAGAAGGCAAACATTGCCCCGGACGGTTTTTTTATCTTTCGTATGCTCCACAAAACTGCAAAGATAAAAATTCCTTCAAAAAAAGCTTCGTATAATTGTGAAGGATGCCGAAGCTCAGGTCCTGGTGCGAGAGGAAAGTGCATACCTATTGATGAAGATGTTACTCTGCCGAACAATTCACCATTGATAAAATTTCCGATTCGGCCAAATGTATATCCCAGTGGAACAATCGGAGTATATAAGTCAGTGATCTGACGGAAACTTAAGGCCGCCTTGTGAGTAAATATATAGGCACAAAGGGCAATTCCGATAAGACCGCCATGGTAGGACATCCCCGATATACCGGTAAAGGTTATTCCGTTTGAAAATTCAAAGGGCAGAATTATTTCAAGGGGATGTTTAAGATAATATGATAAATTGTAAAAAAGAACATATCCCAGACGTGCACCGATAATCAAACCTACCATCATTAATGTGGTGAGATCTTTAACCTGGTCGGAAGTTATTTCAAAGCCCTTTTCCCGTTTTATGCGAGAAAGAACCAGAAAAAAAGTAATGGCAAAAGCAATGACATACATCAAACCGTAATACTGAAGCTTAAAAGACCCTATCTCAAATATAACAGGGTTTATATTTTCAGGGAGGTGTTGCCACCAGATTAAGAATTCATCCATACTTAGTTCCGTTTCATGTTGTTCATACAAGTATTTGAATTTGTATAAGCGTTCACAGGCACCGCATCTGCACGCGATCAGGGCAACCAGCATAGCAGACTATAGCTGGTCGCCCTGATCACGAACATCTGCAGCACCTGTGAGCGCTTACAGGGCTAAGATTGTGCGACCTTTTTATTCCGAATGGCGTGAACGGGTACAAATTTGTTTTGTGCTTCGTTCCTCGATTTTTTTTGGACCCGTAACCAGGCTTCGCCTCCGGCTACGCCCCGGCAAGCCCGTAACTCGCAACGTGTGGCGTTTACTATGGTACCCCTTACAGGAGTAATCAAGGGCGAGCCATCTGGGCCCGGATCTTTACTTATCCTTTATTTGAGGTGGCTGTTTTATTTTCTCTTCATAAACCGAGAGGAGAAAGATCGTAGCTAAAGGCTGAGTAAAAAGTGATCCAATAAAAACAGCACTGCCGGCAGCAGAAATACCCAGGAACAAGACAAGAACCACTATTTGATCGACGAATACACCCTTGGTTGTCATTGTATAGCTTTCCTGTATTGCTTCGAATAAGCCCAGTTTCTTGTCTGTCATAAGGGGCAGCATGTAAAGACAGCAGAATGATACTGCCAGAGAGATTACTATTCCAGGCAGGACAAGCAGCATAAACCCAATCACCGTTGCAATAAAAACCAGAATGGAAAATCCTAACAGAGGCAAAAAGAGTTTCATTTGAGAAAATAGATCCTGTATCTTTGGTTCACGACCATCTCTCAGCATTAAAAGGATAGAGTGCATATAGCCGGCCATCGTAACCGGCGCAAGAATACCGATGGTAAAAAACCATAGAAGAAACATTACAAGCGTCATAAAAATAATAGGCGCAATGAACTTCAGTGTCATATTCCATGCCGTCTCAAGGTGATATTTAAAATTCATAATTTCTCCTTTGATCAAATATTGAAAATGTGAATGGTTTCCATGTTCAGACATTATTTAATATCTGCATGATAATCCTGAAGAGACTTAATTTTTGATTTTCCTTTTCTCCGTGCTGCGATGCCTCTGGCGGCTGCCAGGGCAGCGGCTGTAGTTGTAATGTTTAAAATTTTATATTCAATCGCTGCCTTTCGGATATAGGAGTCGTCGTCTTTGCTCTCCTTGCCACTGGGAGTGTTGACAATCAACTGAATCTCTCCGTTTTTTATTGCATCAACGATGTCAGGCCTGCCGTATCCCAGCTTGCGAATTGTTTCGGATTCAATACCTTGCTCAGATAGAAACTGATGTGTTCCCTTTGTAGCCAGAATCCTGAATCCCAAATCGCTAAACAACCTGGCAGGTTCAAAAGCTCTGGGCTTGTCTTTATTTGCAATGGTAATAAGAACCGTTCCTTCAAGGGGGAGTGATAGCTGGGTTGCTTTCTGGGATTTGAAAAACGCAAGGCCAAATGACTTGGCCAAACCCAAAACCTCACCGGTAGAGCGCATCTCAGGTCCAAGAAGAGGATCAACCTCAGGAAACATTTTAAAGGGAAAAACCGCTTCCTTAACACCGAAATAAGGGATCTGCTTTGGTTCCAGATTAAGATCAGAAATTTTACTGCCCATAACAACCTGGGTGGCAAGTCGCGCCATTGAAAGGTTGCAAACCTTTGAGACAATCGGCACGGTACGCGAGGCCCTGGGGTTGGCTTCAAGGATATAGACCGTATCTTTTGCAATGGCATACTGGATATTCATAAGCCCGACAACATTGAGCTCAATTGCAATTTTTTTTGTGTATTCATAAATAGTTTCAATGTGTTTCACCGGAATGCTTACCGGAGGAATCACACATGCGCTGTCGCCGGAATGCACACCTGCCAGTTCAATATGCTCCATAACAGCAGGAACAAATGCATCGGTTCCGTCTGCGATGGCATCTGCTTCAGCTTCAATTGCATTTTCCAGGAATTTGTCGATCAGAATCGGGCGTTCCGATGAAACCCCCACGGCTGCTGCCATGTAGTGTATAAGCATCTCCTTGTCCAGAACGACTTCCATTGCACGGCCGCCCAGAACATAAGAAGGTCGAACCATCAGCGGATATCCGATCCTGTTGGCTATTTCCAAAGCTTTTTCCAGCGTGCTTGCCATGCCGGATTCAGGTTGAGGAATTCGCAGCTTTCGCATTGCCTTGCGGAAACGATCTCTGTCTTCCGCCAGATCTATTGTTTCAGGAGAAGTTCCAAGAATTTTTACACCGGCTTCTTCAAGCTCGTTTGCGATATTAAGAGGTGTTTGGCCACCGAACTGGACGATAACTCCCTCCGGTTTTTCCTTTTCATAAATGCTTAAAACATCTTCACATGTCAGGGGCTCGAAATATAGTTTATCCGATGTATCGTAATCCGTGGAGACTGTTTCAGGGTTGCAATTAACCATGATCGATTCATACCCTGCATCACGGATGGCAAATGCGGCGTGTACACAACAGTAGTCAAATTCAATTCCCTGCCCTATCCGGTTCGGGCCTCCGCCGAGAACCATAATTTTTTTCCGGTCACTCACCTCAACTTTATTTGGAGCATTATAAGTAGAGTAATAGTAGGCGGCATTTTCGACACCACTGACCCGTACCGGTTCCCAGGCTTCAACAAGACCAAGTGAAATACGTTTTTGACGAATATCCTTCTCGGAAGCTTCAAGTAGAAAGGAAATATACCTGTCTGCAAACCCGTCCTTTTTTGCCCGGGTAAGCAGATCATCAGAAAGCGCCTGTCCCTTATATTGCAAAATCTCTTCTTCGAGATCTACCAGTTCCTTCATTTGTTCGATGAACCAGGGCTTAATATGAGTGAGCTCATAAAGTGCCTGTATTTCGGCTCCCTTCCGCAGGGCTTCGTACATTATAAACTGGCGTTCGCTTGTTGCATCGACCAGCATGCCCATTAATTCACTTAAAGATTTCTTGTTGAAATCTTTGGCAAAACCGAGACCGTAACGATCAATTTCAAGGGATCGGATTGCTTTTTGAAAAGCTTCCTTGTAATTTTTCCCGATACTCATAGCTTCGCCGACAGCACGCATCTGTGTTCCAAGCTTATCTTCTACGCCCTCGAATTTTTCAAAAGCCCATCTGGGAAACTTGACAACCACATAATCGCCGGAAGGAGTATATTTTTCAAGGGTGCCGTCCCGCCAGTAAGGAATTTCATCCATTGTCAATCCACCGGCCAGCAGGGAAGAAACCAGGGCAATTGGAAAGCCTGTTGCCTTGGATGCCAGGGCGGACGACCTTGAAGTTCTGGGATTAATCTCTATTACAACAACGCGGCCGGTCTTTGGGTCATGTGCAAATTGAATATTTGTACCACCTATGACCTCAATCGCTTCCACAATATCATAAGAGTATTTCTGAAGACGTTTTTGCAGTTCGGGATCAATTGTCAACATTGGCGCCGTACAAAAAGAATCCCCGGTGTGAACCCCCATGGCATCAACATTTTCGATAAAACAAACTGTTATCATCTGGTTTTTTGCATCCCGTACGACTTCAAGTTCAAGCTCTTCCCACCCCAGAACAGACTCTTCCACCAGGACCTGGGTTACGAGACTTTCAGAAAGACCTCGCGCTGCAATAGTTCGAAGTTCTTCAACATTATACACAAGACCGCCGCCCGTACCGCCCATGGTATAAGCAGGACGAATTACAACCGGATAACCAAGCTGGGCTGCAACCTTTTGGGCATCTTCAACACTGTTTACCGTCTCGCTCTCCGGCATTTCAATTTCCAGTCGATTCATAGTCTCTTTGAAAGCCGTACGATCTTCTCCGCGTTTAATGGCATCTATATTTACACCAATAACTTTCACTCCATACTTTTTCAAAACGCCTGCCTTTGCAAGCTCAGATGACAAATTCAGGGCTGACTGGCCGCCCAGGTTCGGCAGTAAGGCATC
>JAUWOH010000292.1 GCA_030612225.1 Desulfobacteraceae bacterium | reverse complement strand
GGATACTTTTTCAAAAAGGCCATCTTGCAGGAGATATGGGGACCATTTATGCACTACGATTGCCATTTATATTTATTATAGCCCTCTTTTTCGGCAGTATTGTAGATACACTAATTAAGGATAAATCCAGAAGTTTGAAAGCATCTGAAGAGAAATACCGTTCCATTGTAGAGTCAACGAATGACACAGTGTACATGGTGGACAAAAATAGCAGATTCTTATCTGCAAATAGCAAGTTCTCGTCCGAACATCGTTTAATAGAACAAGAGATTATAGGGAAAAATTTTATTGATTTTCACTCAATTGAAGAAACAAAAGAATTTACCAACAGGATAGATAAAGTTTTTGAAACAAGTCAAGCAACTCATTATGAAGCTTTTAACAAAAATCTGGGCAAATGGGTGATGCGAACGCTGAGTCCCATTATAGAACCTGATACAGATAAAGCAAAAGCTGTTTCTGTTATATCAAAGAATATAACTGAGCGCGTGAAAGCAGAAGATGAACTGAAAAAGGCTCAAAATGATCTTGAAAGAAGGGTTGAAGAACGAACCGCTAAACTTACAAAGGCAAACAAAGAATTGCGGGTTGAGATTTTTGAGCGCAAGCGGGCGCAGGAGGGGTTGCACAAGGAAAAGGAAAAATTCCGTTTTCTGGTAGAAGAATTGCCAATAGGAGTATCTTTAATCGGGAAGGAAGGTCATTTCAAGTATCTGAATCCCAACTTCATAGAAGTCTTTGGATATACTCCGGAAGATATTCCTACGGGAGGGGACTGGCTCAAAAAGGCATATCCCGATAAGGAATACAGGTATCAGGTCATTTCAATATGGAAAAAAGATTTTGATGCGTTAAAAACTGAGGAGTTTAGGCGTCGAACATTTAATGTGAGGTGCGAAGACGGCTCTGAAAAAGTGATACAATTCAGAACTGTAACAATGGAGACGGGGGATCAGTTGGTCATTTATGAGGACATGACTGAACAAAAACGCCTGGAAGCCCAATTCCGCCAGGCCCAGAAGATGGAAGCTGTCGGTACGCTGGCCGGCGGGGTTGCCCATGATTTTAACAATATACTCACCACCATCATCGGAAATGCCGGTCTTGCATTAATGGGTGTCGGCAAAGATGATACCCTACGGGAGGAGATAGAGGAGATTAAAATAGCGGGGGAAAGGGGAGCCACTTTGACCCGACAGCTTCTGGCCTTTAGCCGCAAGCAGATTATTCATCCTAAGATTCTTGACCTTAATGAGCTATTAACAGACATAGAGAAGATGCTTGGCCGACTGATTGGAGAGGATATTGAACTGTTGACGATTCCAAGTCCTGAATTATGGCAGGTGGAGGCGGACCCCGGGCAGATAGAGCAGGTGATCATGAACCTTGTGGTCAATGCCAAGGACGCCATGCACAAGGGTGGTAAGCTCACCCTTGAAACAGCTAACGTGGATCTGGACAGGAACTATTTTCATAATCACGGTATTAAAGAAAAGCAGCCCGGTTCTTATGTGATGCTGGCGGTAAGCGATACCGGCATCGGTATGGACAAAGAAACCCAGGAACATATATTCGAGCCGTTCTTTACCACCAAGGAGATAGGCAAGGGCACGGGATTGGGCTTGTCCACGGTGTACGGCATTGTCAAACAAAACAACGGTTTTATCTGGCCCTACAGCGAATCTGGACATGGAACGACCTTTAAGATCTATCTTCCCAAGGCAAAGGGGGATGTGGCTGCAGAGAAAAAAGAACAACACCCTGTTGCAGAGCTTGGCGGATCTGAGACTGTTTTGATTGTAGAAGATGATGATAGTCTTCGAAAGCTTGCGCAAAAGGCTCTCCGACAGCATGGATACAGTGTATTAGAGGCTGAAAATGGTGAAGATGCCTTAAGGGTCAGCGAGGAACACGGGGGGTCGATAGATCTGATGATAACTGATGTGGTGATGCCCAAGATGAGCGGTAAGGAAACAGCAGAACGATTGCAACCGCTCTATCCACAGATGAAGGTGATTTACATGTCCGGGTACACGGATGACGCCATTGTTCATCACGGGGTTTTGGCACCAGGGTTGAATTTTCTCAAAAAGCCTTTTTCACCGGAAGGTCTAGCGCTAAAAGTGCGGGAAGCGATTGATAGTGAAGATTGACTATTGGAAAGTGAAAATTGAATATTTGTTGAAGTTGCTTTGCTCCGTCGTTTTTATGGTAATTTTTTTTAAAATTGCTTCGCCGGAGGCGTACCTTAAATAGTCAATATTCAATATACAATTTTCAATTAAAATAGGTAACCAGCAACGAGTAACCAGAATGGCTTCTATCCGGCTATAGGCATTGAGACATTATGGAGCATTTGATTTTCTTAGCAAGCCCCTTGAAAACGGGGATCAACTTATTAACAGCGTAGAAAAAGCCTTGCAGAAACAAAGGGCCAACAAAAGGGGATAATTATGTTTCGAGTATTTATCACAGCATTGTTAATAATATCTCTGTTCAGCGGGATTTTTACAGGTGTTGCCCTGGCAGAGAATGACGTGGTGAAAATCGGCGTATTAGCGAAAAGAGGGCCTGAGCGCTGTATAGAGAAATGGTCTCCTACTGCTGAATATCTAAGCAACAAGATTCCTGAAAAAACATTTGTAATCGTGCCCGTTGATTTTGACCAGATATATTCGGTGGTTGAGAAATCTGAAGTTGATTTCATTCTGATGAACTCTTCATTTTATGTAGAATTAGAAAGCTGGTACAAGGTTAACCGAATTGCTACGTTAAAAAACAAGGTGTTTGGTGGAATACATACAACATTCGGAGGTACCGTTTTCTGCAAAAAACAGCGCGAAGATATCCGTCAATACAGTGATTTGAAAGGGAAAACCTTCATGGCAGTCGAAGAGACCTCCTTTGGCGGCTGGAGAATGGCCTGGCGGGAATTAAAAGAGGCTGGGATCGATCCTTTTAAGGATTTCGCCTCCATGAGCTTTGGTGGAACCCATGATGCAGTCGTTTATGCCGTTCGAGATGGAAAAGTCGATGTCGGGACAGTGCGGACTGACACGCGTGAGCGTATGAATGCAGAAGGCAAGATAAAAATTGATGACTTTTATATTATTCATGAACATGGCGGGAGGAATGTGCATCTGCCTTTTCTGCATTCCACGCGAGATTATCCGGAATGGCCTATTGCCAAGCTTAAACACACATCTAATGAAGTGGCGGAAAAGGTTGGCGTTGCATTGATAGGTATGCCCCGGGATGCTGCTGCCGCACAAGCTGCAAGATGTGCCGGATGGACAATTCCACTGAACTACCAGTCCGTGCATGACTGCCTTAAGGAATTGAAAGTGGGACCGTATAAGGATTTTGGAAAAATAGAGCCCAAGGCTGTTTTAAAGAAATACTGGTTCCTGATTTTAATTAATTTTGCCACGCTTATTATTCTCACCTGGTTTCTCAGAGCTCGCATAAAACTCAGCCGAAATCTGAAGACAGCGCATGGGGAGCTACACTCAGAGGTTAACGAACGGGTAAAGGTCGAGGAGGTGTTGCGAAAGACCCGCGATTACCTGGATAACCTGTTTGACTGTGCAAGTGCGCCTATCATTGTCTGGGATCCGGAGACCCGGATTACCCGCTTTAATCCTGCTTTCGAACGCCTCACAGGCCATACGGCCGATGAGGTTATAGGCCAAAAATTGCAGATGCTCTTTCCTGAATCAAGGAGGGACGAAATATTACTAAAGATGGTCTCTTTGAGTGGTGAATTCTGGAAGTCGGTGGAAATTCCGATTTTTTGCAAGGATAGCGATTTACGAACAGTGCTTTGGAACTCGGCTCATATCTACGCCGAGGACGGCGTTACCACCATTGGCACAATTGCCCAGGGCATAGATATCACCGAACGCAAGCTGTCGGAAGAGAGAATCAACCACCTGAACGACGTCCTGCGGGCCCTTCGGAACGTCAACAAGCTTATTGTCACGGAAAAGGACCGTTCTCGACTGATTAAAAGTGCGTGCGATAACTTTATTATAACCAGGGGCTATCATAACGCCTGGATAGCGCTTTTTGACGAATCCGGTAATTTTACCGGCATGGCCGAAGCAGGTGTGGGCGAGCCATTTTCCCGGTTGCTTGAAATGCTCGAACGTGGTGATCTTACGAAGTGCTGCAGGGAAGCACTCGGCCAGTCGAAGGTTCTGGCAATTACCAATCCGGTTGAAGCCTGTAAAGATTGCCCTCAGGCGAAGGTCTATGCCGACAGAGCGGCGATGGCCACCCGGCTGGAGTATGAAGACAAGGTTTATGGCATTATGACGGTTTCCCTCCCCAAAGAAGTGGCAACGAACATGGAAGAGCTGTCGCTTTTTAAGGAGGTCGCAGGGGATATCGCCTTTGCCCTCCATGGACTAGAAGCGGAGGTGAAGAAAAAGGAGTCTCAAGAGACCCTTCGCAGGAGTGAGGAATTTAATAAAAAAATTATTGAGAGCAGCATTGATTGCATAAAGATACTGGACATTGATGGACGACTGGAATTTATGAGCCAGGGTGGGCAAGAATTGCTGGAAATCGAGGATATCGGGCCTTATCTGAAACA
>JAUWOH010000395.1 GCA_030612225.1 Desulfobacteraceae bacterium | reverse complement strand
TGGGCAAATAGTTTGATTTACGATGAGGCCTGGGGTCCCCAGGAGTTGGAGTTCACTTTTGAGAGTCCGGCTATTAGTGATCTCTATCTGCTTCAGACACGGGATATGGCCATAAGGGAAAGGAAAAAGGTGATTGCCTTTGATCCTGCTGAAATCAGCGAAGAAAAGTATTTAGGGCATGGTATCGGCATCAGCGGTGGGGCAATGAGCGGCCGTGTGGTTTTCAGCCTTGAAGATATAGATAAATGGAGAACCCTGGAACCGGAAACATTTTTAATTCTAGCAAGGAGTGACACGGTTCCTGATGACATCCGGGAAGTTTTTGCTGCAGACGGGCTCCTGACGGCACGTGGAGGAGTAACCTCACATGGATCTGTTGTTGCACACAGGCTGGGAAAAACATGTGTTGTCGGCTGTAGTGATCTGGTCTGCAACGAAAAGGATAAAAAATGTATTTTCAACCAGGTTATAATTGAATCAGGAGACTATATAAGCATTGACGGTCGGGAAGGATCTGTCTATCAAGGGCTAATAAAAGTAAAAGAAGCTTAGCCCGGATAAGCCGGAAAAGAAAAAGATTTTTTATCACGAAAGCATGTAAAAGATAAATTTTTAATTGCGTGCGTGGTTTTATTTTTACCGCAAAGCCGCAAAACACGCAAAGTATCTTTTTTTATTGCTTTCCGCTGAGCCCCGCTAACTGAAGCGGGATAAAAGGGCGGAAAACAATAAGGAATTCATCCCTACGGGAACAATAATTTTATATAAAAACATATAGTTGTTACAATATAAATGCGATTGATTTTCCTTTGCCGGCGTCCCTGTCCCGCAACAAGCGGGGTCAACGGCAAAGGAAAAAAATTCTAGCTCTGCGTGCTCTGCGTCTTGAGCGAAGCCCCGCTTAGCGGGACAAGCCGGGCGGTAAAAGAAATCTATATAAAATACGTTATCGAATTAACGAAATGGAGCACTAAGGTACTAAAAACACAAAATTCTAAATTGATGAACTCGTAAAAATCCGTGGTAAACTACCAATAGGGGGAAACATGGAAACGGCAACCGTAAATGACAAAGGATTAAGTCTTGGGATAAACGGATTCGGAAGAATCGGTAAGCTTGCTCTCTGGCACCATATCGGACGAAAATATTTCAAGGAAATTGTAGTAAATATTGGCCGCGAGGTTGGTACTTCTTTAGAGGATATAGCTCATTACGTGGAAAGGGATTCCACTTACGGCCAGCTCCGCCAGTATTTATATGGTCATAAAGCAGAGCCGGTTATCAGCGATCTGAATGAAAAAAAAGGATCTATGAGAATAGATGGTATTCCTGTTACCTTTTTAAGGTCTTCCAGAAATCCTGCTAAAATCGGATGGAGAGACTGCGATGTAAAAATAGTTGTAGATACGACAGGGCAGTTTCTCGATCCGACACTGCCGGCAGATTATTCCAAAGGGTCTGCAAGAGGCCACTTTGAAGCAGGTGCACAAAAGGTCATCACTTCCGCACCTTTTAAAATCAAAGATAAGGGGAAACCCATGCCGGATGATGCTGTAACGACCGTTATGGGGATAAATGGCAGCGACTACGATCCCAGAAAGCATAAAATTATTTCTAACGCATCCTGCAGCACAACATGTCTGGCACATATGATAAAGCCGATTCTTAACTATTTTGGTTCTAAAAAGATTTTAAGCGCTTCCATGGCTACCGTTCATGCGGCAACAGGATCACAGGAGGTGCTGGATCGGCTGCCAAAACAGGGAAAAACCGATTTAAGAAAAAACAGAAGTATAATGAATAATATCATTTTAACTACAACCGGCGCGGCTAACGCCTTAAGACTTGTTATTCCGGAGATGAATAAAATCGGGTTCATTGCAGAATCGGTCAGAATTCCCACAGTTACAGGCTCAATAATTATACTGGTTTTAGATCTTCAAGAGGAAATAAGCGGTGAATCAATACGCAAGGAATTGATAAACGACATATACAGAAATGCTGCTGAAGATGACCCATATGGCTACCTGCATTTTTCGGAAAAGCAAAATGTTTCATGTGATATTATAGGAACGCCAAGAGCTGCAACAATAATTGAAGGTCACGAAACCCATACCCGTACTGCGGAAGTAACAATAGATCTTAACACGGTTCCAGGAATAGAAAAAGAAGTTATATCTGCTTTAAATAATACGATTATCAGGATTCCGATTACGCAGACTGTTATATACGGCTGGTACGATAACGAGATGGGAAGTTATGTGAACATACTGGGGGATAGAACGGTGACGGTAGCTGAAAATATGTAATTACTGCCTGAATAAAAACAGGCAGTGGCAGTTGTTTTTTAAGCCTGACCTGTTTTCGTGCAACGCACAGGCATGCGCAGAAATTGGGGAAACAAGCGGAGACTTCGAAAAGTGGAGCTTTGCAAAGATCTCGAATCATGTTTTTTGTTGTTGGCGGTTAAAGCTCACCATAAGAGTGTAACAGGATATTGCTCAAAGGCAGGGTCTGAAGTTACGATGGTCAGCTCCTCAAGCTGGCCTTGAGCTATCAGCATTCTGTCAAAAGGATCACGATGAGGACCTGGGAGCGAACCTGCTGCAAGAGCATGTTCCATGGTAATTTGTAAAACAGTCATACGTGACCGGTGTAGCAATGAGGGCAGGTTGTCAGCGGCCTCACCGGCATGAGGTAATTTTCCCAAACGATATTTTGTCGCAATTTCCCACCCGGAGGCGCTGCTAACCAGGATTTTATTGTCCGGCTCCTGAATAATATCATAAGCCGGCCGAGAAAGCCTGGGATCATCAAATAACCACCACAAAAGGGCATGTGTATCAAGCAGGAACCTTGAAGCCTTCTTTTTTACTGATTCCATACTTTCAGCTCACTTTCCGGTAGTGGTTCAAAAAAAGCCTCATCCACCCGTCCTCTGGCAATTCCTGGTACCCTTGGCCCGGGTTTCTCCAGAGGTACTAAGCGGGCATAGGGTTTTCCGGCTTTGGCGAGCACGATTTCTTCACCCTCATGGGCTCGTTTGAGCAATTTTGATAACTGTGTCTTGGCTTGGTGTACATTTATGACAGCAGACATAAGAAACCTCCGACATTTTTCCTAATAATAAACTAAGTCACAGGACTAAGTCAATCTGTTTTTCAATTATGTCAAGAATACTCACAGAGGGGCAAAACTGCTTTTTACGAATTCATCATTGTTAAATTTCTTTTAACTGCACAAATAAGCGGAAAGATACGAATTATCATCTTAGTTCGATTTTTCCGGAACCGGAACCATCGGAATATTCAAATTCAAGGTAAAGCTCATCATCTTTATATGAAGGAAGGTCATATCTATATTTAAGAAAGAAAGGTCCCGATATTTTTTTACCTATAA
>JAUWOH010000110.1 GCA_030612225.1 Desulfobacteraceae bacterium | reverse complement strand
AGATGACTTAAAAGCAAGGAAGAAATTGAAAGATAAACTGGGCAAGGGTAAGTTGGAAAAAAGAGAGAAAAATTCTCTCCTTTGGCGAGAGGATATCAAATCAAAGAAAAGTGGTATTGATGTGACATTGTTCGGTTTCAGTGCACCTATTGTGAAACACGGCGAGTCAGACCGATTGATGAGTATTGACTTTCATTCCAGAGAGCCGTTTGAGGTAACTTATCAACTTTTGAAAGGCAAGTAGCAAACAAAAGGAGGTGTTTTGCTTTAGATGAAAAATGCAACTGGGGAAAAATCTACTTTAAAATCTATAGTAAAAAATATCATCGCATTATTGATATTTCTTGGAATCCCTTTCTATTGTTATCACTCCTTGACAAAAGGTTATGATAAGTTTGCCGTATTTGTCCAAGTAAATGAAGCGTCTATATTTAAAGCCCAGTTGAACCCTTTGGATTCTCGCATTATTGACCACGGTCGCCTGTTAAAAGATGAAATAATAAAGATGGATAAAGAAATTGATAATGGAGATGGAGCAAATACAGGTAAATTAAGATGGTATCTTTGTCGTGGCATTGATTGTGACGAGGGGTGGGAAAGAAGTTTTTTGTCTGAAAAATAGCACAACTTGACACAGAGTTGTTGCTGACAAATTGTTCATTTTCATATTTGAAAAGCCAGTTTCAAAATGTTCAATTTCGAAGTCTGCGTTTGTCTGCCTGCCCTGTTAAACCATTTTTATATTTAATCGGGATTCAAGGTCAAGTCGAAGATCCCGGACTTTGAGCGTGGGAAAGCGAAAAATTTAAACGCCCAAGTACGATCTGCCAGACCCACCCCGACTGAAGTCGGCGATAAAAAATTGATATGATGGATACAGATCCGGTAACTCCAAAAAGCGAAGCAGAGCGATTCTGGTGCGTTAAAGGCACTATTCGGTATACCCTGGAAGACGGGAGCCGGCATCGCTACCGCTTTTTATAAGAAATGTAGTTGCATTTGATATGCATGACGCTGCTGATAAACAGCTGGAAAAGATTCCACGGCTTTTATCTGAAATGAAAGGGTTTGAAATTATCGATGCTTGCTGGGAATCCGAGCCGGAGGTTTCCTCTTTTGATCCATATATTGATCGCTGAAAATAGAAAAGACGAAAACGCCAAAACAGTATGCGATCAAACTCAAGCTGAACCTTGGCGATCGTTATGAAGATCTTACGTTCGACATTGATAAAATGCGGAAACTGGTTGAAGAGTTTAAAACCGTGTAAAACCAGATTCAGACAGCGATGGTGTTGGTTTTCTTCTGATTCAATTATTCATACCAGGTCAAAATTTCGTTCAAAGGCTCCCGATCTGTTTTAAAATCATTCTCGGGTGCGGTTTCATCTTCATATCCCAGGGAGATGGCCAGCAATACTTCTTTTTCTTCGGGAATACTCAAGACATCCTTAATGTCATCACCATATTCAGTAATGAGCCCGATGGGGCAGGTCGAAAGGCCTTTTGCTTCGGCCGCAAGCAAGAGATATGAGACAGACAACCCCACATCCAGATATCGTAATTTCGGAAAGACTTTATCCATTAAAACAATAATCACAACAGGGGCACCGTAAAAAGAACAACTTCCTTCCTCAATGAATTGGTTAAACGGAACGTCCAGTTTTGCAATCTGGGGTTTCATGACTTTTAATGCCCGGCGGCTTCGATCAGCGATATTTTTCGGAAGAGGGGTCGAGGTTCCAGGCCCGCAGGATACGTTTTTCATTGCGTGAACCTTTTTCAGACGGCGGATCAGGCGGTCTTTTTCTTCACCATATGTCACAACATATTCCCAGGGCTGGAGGTTAATGGCGGAAGCGGCAGATCCCGCACACCTGATCAGATCTTCAATATCTGCGCGGGGCACGGGTTTATCAAGGTATTTCCTGACACTTTTCCTCTGCTTCATTATCTCAAATACATCCATATACACCTCTTTTTTGTGCTTTATTTATCAGGCAAGCTTCCTACGGGGCATATGCTCAATCCAAGCCTCTTCCTGGAAGGCCTCGGCCAGATTCTTTGACAAAGATTCCATTTGTGTCATGTCTTGAGTTTCCACTACCAGATCATAATCATCCAGAACCTTAAGCTTGCCATATAGTTTAAAGATCTCAAGTGCCTTATATACATCAGCCGTAAACCAGCCATTCATCCTTTTTAGCAGTTCATCTCCCTTTAAGGGACCTTCTATCACCAGATCCACCTGACGGTTCTTTGCTTCCCAGCCTATCGCCGCCTGTCTCTTTATCACCGGCCGGACAGGATCATGCATGGCCGCGCACTTAAACCACAACATTGCTCTTTCCATAGTATACTCCCCCAAAAAATATTTATGGTTCAAAGCCTGTAAACGACCTTGAGCCATAAATTATTTTAACTTGTTTATCAATTATTTCTGATTTTATTTCTCTTTTGTATCACGCAGCGCTGCATGGGCGGCAGCCAGCCTGGCGATGGGTACACGAAACGTCGAGCAAGAAACATAGTCTAGACCAAGCTTGTGACATAGTGCAATAGATTTAGGATCTCCACCATGTTCTCCGCATATGCCGCATTCAAGATCGGGATTTACGCTGCGCCCTTTTTTGATTGCAATTTCCATCAATACACCCACACCATCGGGGTCTATGGTGGCAAATGGATTATCCGGCAAGATTCCGTCTTCCATGTATTGAATTAAAAATCCGGCTTCTGCATCGTCCCTTGAAATACCGAAGGTTGTCTGGGTCAGGTCGTTTGTCCCGAAAGATATAAAGGAGGCATATTCAGCCATTTGATCTGCTGTGAGGGCGGCCCGCGGTATCTCAATCATGGTTCCGAATTTGTAGTCGACTTCTATGCCTTGCTCTTCCATCACCTTTTTGGCTTCGGATTCGAGGATCTCACGCTGAACCTTAAGTTCGTTGGCATGACTGGTGAGGGGAATCATCACCTCGGGATGAACCTCGACGCCCTCTTTTGTCACGATACATGCAGCTTCAAAAATAGCACGCACCTGCATTATGGTCAGCTCGGGAATCTGGATGCCCAGGCGCACGCCGCGCAGGCCCAGCATTGGGTTATCCTCTCTTAAACTTTCCACCCGTTTAAGTATGCGCTCCTTTTTTCTGATTTGTTCCAACAGGTCATCAACATCTTCAAGGGTCCCGGCATGCTGTAAACGAAGTTTAAGATCAGTCAATTCCCTCATGAGGTCAATATGGTTGGGCAAAAACTCATGTAGCGGCGGATCGATAAGACGGGTAATTACAGGCAGACCGTCCATTGCCCGGAAAAGACCGGCAAAATCATCACGCTGAAAGGGAAGCAGAGCGTCCAGGGCCTCTCGACGTTCAATGGGCAGATCGGTCATAATCATCTTATGTATATGGGGCAGACGCTCTGCGTCAAAAAACATATGCTCCGTACGGCACAGGCCGATGCCTTCGGCCCCGTATTTACGGGCACGACGGGCATCGTCCGGATAGTCGGCATTGGCCCATACACCAAGGGTGCGAAATGAATCGGCCCAGGAGAGAATTTTCATGAGATACGGATCTTCAATATCAGGCACAACCGTTTTAAGTTTGCCTGAATAGACCTCTCCGGCTGTACCGTCAATGGATATCCAGTCTCCCTCGTGAATTATACTGTTTTTCACAATGATATGGCGTTTTCCCATGTCTATTTCAAGTTTCGAAACACCGACTACGGCAGGCTTTCCAAATTGGCGGGCAACCAGCGCAGCATGGCTGGTACGGCCTCCGCGGCTTGTAAGAATACCCTGGGACGCAAGCATGCCATGCACATCGTCCGGCTTGGTTTCAGGACGAACCATTATAACTTCCTTGCCATCTTTTGCCCATTCTTCTGTTAAATCGGCATCAAGAGCGACTACACCTATCGCTGCACCAGGAGAAACATTTAGACCGTAAGCCAGCAATTGTCCCTTCTTCCTGGCAGCTTGCGTGGCTTCAAGACTGAACTGGGGATGCAAAAAGAAATCCACCTGCTCAGGAGCAACACGTAAAACAGCTTCCTTACGTGTGATCAGGCCCTCTTTGGCCATATCTACAGCGATGCGCACGGCAGCCTGGGCCGTACGTTTGCCATCCCGGGTTTGCAGCATCCAAAGTTTGCCTTTTTCAATTGTGAATTCAACATCCTGCATATCGCGATAGTGTTTTTCAAGCTTTTCGGAAATCTGTTCAAATTCAGAATAGACTGACGGCATTTCATCTTTTAGTTGCAAGATGTCATTGGTCAAACGGGTCCCTGCAACCACATCCTCACCCTGGGCGTTTACCAGATAATCCCCCTCAATGTGCTTTTCCCCGGTGGAACCATTACGTGTCATGGCGACCCCGGTGGCGCTGTCATCTCCCATGTTGCCGAAAACCATGGTTACTATATTAACGGCTGTTCCCAGATCGTGGGGAATGTCGGCGGCATTGCGGTAGTCAATGGCACGCTTACCGTTCCAGCTTTTAAAAACAGCTTCCGTTGCCATTTGAAGCTGTTTATAAGGATCAGCTGGAAAATCCCGGCCGGTTTGCTTTTTAAAAATCACTTTGAATTTATTCGTTATCTTTTTCCATTCATCGGCGGACAATTCCGAGTCGGTTTCAACACCGGCTTTAGCGCGGGTTTCGGTGAGTACCTCCTCAAATATTTCATCCGTTACTTCCATAACAACACTGCCGAACATCTGTACAAGACGGCGGTATGAGTCGTATACAAAGCGTTCGTCGCCATTAAGTTTTATCATACCTTTGGCTGTTTCATCATTCAGACCGATGTTTAAAACCGTATCCATCATCCCGGGCATGGAAAACTTGGCTCCTGAACGGCATGAAACCAAAAGAGGATTTTCAGGGTCGCCGAAATTCTTTCCGGTTGCCTCTTCTACCATCTTCAAGGCCTCTTTTGTCTGGTCCCACATACCTTCAGGAATAGTTTCCTTAGAATCAAGATATGCATTGCAGGCTTCAGTTGTTATAGTAAAACCATGAGGCACAGGTACACCTATGCGCGTCATTTCCGCAAGATTAGCTCCTTTGCCACCAAGAAATCCTCGAACGTCTTCCCAATTACCTCCAAGATATTCTTCTGCCTTATCAACTTCATCAAAAAAATATACCCATTTTTTAGCCATTTTAAACCTCCTGGAAAAAGTTGATGAATCCTAAATTTGCTTACAGGTGGAGCAAAACGAATTTTTTACGAAACCATCGATATTGAAAAAACATGTTTCTTGCGCTTGCCTGTGTGCGTATGCAGACAAGGCAAATAAGTCAATGGCGAAAATACGAAAGGTGGTTAGCACGAAACAAACTTTTAATTAGCACTAAATCTTTTTGATTTTGAAAACTTGCTTGTTGAAAGCGGAGTAAGCTGAAATCTCGGTTGTTGTACAATAGTTGGATAGATCACACTATGTGGTATCCCTTGTTATGAAGTGTCCATTCTCATCCAGATACTGGCAAACTAAATACAGCTACCAGATATCGGATATATTGTCAACAGGCCGTTTTGATCAGGCCGTTTTGATCTAAATTGGTTAAATTCGGGAAATTAAGACGCAGAATATCAGGCTTCGCAAAGCTTCGCCTTGGCAAGCATGTTTGCCCAAGTATGAATTTTTCCACAAAGAAACGATAACAGCTACGCTTTCTGCAAGGATTGATGTTATAATTTCTGATTTGCAATTGTCAGTCATTTAAACAAGATGAACGCGTAAAAAGTATAACCGATGGTGCCCGTAGGAAATGCCCTTGGGGTGCTAAGTAGAAAGTTCCATATACAAGGCGCAGTGGTTTTTCAGAGACGAGGCAATACAAGTAGTATGCCGAGTTTCTGAAAAACCGCTGCAACGCAGTAGATGGGACTTTTTACGACGCAATCAAACAAAATCAGTCTTAAATTTTGAGTTTGACATAACAGTTGTGTTTTATATAGGCTAACGGCGTTCGACAATCCGCAAAAAAACTTATTAGCTAAAGGAATATGGTTTATGGCAAGTTTTGATCTGTTTTATGAAATTATCAACAATCCGGGCCGGTATGCAATAAACTGGAAAAAAGAGACCGGCAATAAAGTAATCGGGTATTTCTGTTCATATGCACCGGAAGAAATTATAACGGCAGCAGGCGCCCTGCCTTATAGGATTCTGGCTGGATCAGGAAGTATTTCAAAGGCGGATGCGCATCTGCAGGCTTACAGTTGCAGCCTTGTTCGCGGTGCACTGGAAGATGCCCTTAATGGAAGGCTTGATTTCCTTGATGGGACTGTTTTTCCTCATACATGCGATTCGATCCAACGCCTTTCCGACATATGGCGCATGAATGCCGGTTTCAAGTTCCATGCAGATGTGATGGTGCCTGTAAAGCTTAACACGGCAAGTGCCGGGGACTATATGACAAGTATTCTTGATAAGTTTAAAAAAGAACTGGAAAAACTGACAGGAATTGAAATTGCAAGGGAAAAGCTGAAGGAAGCAATAAGCATATATAATAGTATAAAAAAAAATCTTTCCCGGCTTTATGCAATAAGAAGGGATGCGCCGGATGTTATCAAAAGCAGCGATATCCATGCCATATTCAAGGCTGCAATGGTTATGGACCGGAGGCGGCTTCTGGAAGAACTTGAAAGGTTGATAGCCGACCTTGGAGAAAATGACCGTGCCCCTGATACGGCAGATAAAAGAATAGTTCTTAGCGGCGGTCTTTGCAGTATGCCTGATATTTATAAGACCATAGAAAAATCTGGCGGCGTGGTTGTATGGGATGACTTCTGTACAGGATCACGATATTTTGAAGGAGAGATCAACACCAAGGTAGAACCTTTAAGATCCATTGCAGACCGATACATGGAAAGAGTCGTATGTCCGGCAAAACACAAAAGTTTATTCAGCCGCGGCGAGTATCTGGTCAATGCGGTCAAAGAGAACAGGGCGGATGGGGTCATATTTTTCTTGTTAAAGTTCTGTGATCCCCATGCATTTGACTATCCGTACATGAAGGAGATGCTTGAAAAAGAGAATATTCCGAGTGTGCTGTTTGAGATAGAGGATCAGCTTCCTTCAGAAGGGCAGATCAATACAAGGTGTGAAGCGTTTATGGAAATGCTGTAAAGAGGAGAACGTTATGTCAGATCCCAATAAAGCTATAGATCCTGAAGTTGAAAGAAGAAAAATAAAGTCAGTCAAGCGTATGAAAGAGATCATGACTGAATATTATATTGAAGCCAAGACGCCCAAAGAACAGACAGGTAAAAAAATAGCCTGGATTACGAGCGGCGGTCCTGTTGAACCCTTGATCGTAATGGATGTGATACCCGTATATCCTGAAAATTATGGTGCAATGATCGGTGCTAGTAAAATGGGAACCGATCTTTGCGAAAAAGCCGAATCAATGGGATATGCCAGTGATCTATGTTCCTATGCAAGGGCTGATATTGCCAGCGCGACGGTCAACGGCGGCCCGATCGGGGGACTTCCTGAACCCGACATGCTGATTTGCTGCAACAATATCTGCGGAACCGTCCTAAAATGGTATGAAGTGCAGGCCCGGTATTTTAATGTACCGCTTTTTATCCTTGACACCCCTGTATGCCACACTGAATATTCTGCTGAAATCAAGCAGTATGTAGAAAAACAGGTAACGGAATATATAGAGTTTCTCGAAGGCGTGTGCGGAAAAAAATTTGACTATGATAAAATGGTTGAGGTAGGCGAACTTTCCGTCAGAGGACAGGAGCTTTGGCAGGAAGTTCTCGACACGACCATGAACCGGCCATCACCCATGACCTGCTTTGATGCATTTTTTCATCTTGCCCTGATCGTAACGCTAAGGGGCACACAACCGGTTGTGGATTATTATGAAATGCTTCTTGCCGAGATGAAGCAAAGGATAAAAGACGGTATCAGCATGGTAACGGATGAAAAGTACAGGCTTCTGTGGGATAATCTGCCCATCTGGTACAGAACCCGCTGGCTATCTGATAAATTTGCCGCTCATGGCGCCTGCCTTGTAGCGGACACGTATACTTCAGGATGGTGCAGCTCCTTGAAATATATGGACAAGACTGATTTTCTGGGATCTCTTGCCGAAGGTTATACCCGAATTTTTCTTAACACCGGCACAGATCAAATGGCAGACAACATTCTGGAAATGGCAAAAAAATATAATGCCGACGGGCTAGTGATTCATTCAAACAGGAGTTGCAAGCCTTATTCCCTCGGGCAGTATGATATTCAGAAAATAGTACAGGAAAAGATGCATATACCGACCCTGGTGATTGAGGCGGATATGATTGATGAGAGAATTTTTGCTGAAAGTCAAATTGAAACCAGGATAGATGCATTTATTGAAATGCTGGAATAATTTAAAGAGGTGGAAATGATAACAGTTGGTGTGGATGTAGGCTCCATCACTGCAAAGGCTGCGGTAATAAATGATGACGGCATAGCAGCGACTAAGGTTATTTTGACAGGCTATAATTCAAGGACTGCAGGAGAACAGGTGTTTGAAGGTGTTTTGGCCAAGGCAGGAATCGAATCTTCACAGGTTGATTGTATTATTGCAACAGGCTATGGAAGAAACAGTGTCTCTTTTGCGGATAAGGCGGTAACCGAAATTACCTGCCATGCAGCAGGAGCTCATTACCTTAATCCTCATATTCGTTCCATAATCGATATTGGTGGGCAGGACAGCAAGGCGATCGTCATAAATGAAAACGGCAAAGTTGTCGATTTTGCCATGAACGATAAATGCGCAGCCGGTACGGGCCGTTTTCTTGAAGTCATGGCAAGGGCGCTTGAAGTCAATCTGGATGAATTCGGCAACATGTCCCTTAAGGCGGATAATGCAGCGTCAATAAGCAGCTTGTGCACGGTGTTTGCAGAATCTGAAGTTATTTCATTGATTTCAAAAGGTGAAAACCGGCAAAACATTATTGC
>JAUWOH010000131.1 GCA_030612225.1 Desulfobacteraceae bacterium | reverse complement strand
GTACTAAAACGTGGAACCATGTTTCCTTTCCGCGCAGCAAAGCTGTACGATCTTTACTCTGCTTATGATTCCCTTGACAGCATCCCTGGAAAAGAAAAAGAAATCCTGGAAAAAGATTTTTTCCGCTCAAGTTTTCATCAGGCATGGAAGCAGACCAAAGCTTTTTTTTCAACCACTGATCCCCAACAGATCACCAGAGCTGAAAAAGACCCAAAGCATAAGATGGCCCTTGTTTTCCGGTCCTATCTTGGCCTTTCATCAAACTGGGCAAATTCCGGGGAACCCTCAAGAAAAATAGACTTCCAGATCTGGTGCGGCCCTGCCATGGGTGCTTTCAACCAGTGGGTAAAAGGATCATTTCTTGAAAAGTCAGAAAACAGGAAAACCGTCACAGTTGCAATGAACCTGCTTGTCGGTGCATGTGTTTTAACTCGTGCAAATCTACTCAAAAGCCAGGGTATCGCACTTGGACCCGATATCGGAAAATTCTCACCCATGGAGCTTTCGGAAATTAAAAAACTGCTTGAAATTAGATAAAAGAAATATGAAATCTGCTTTCTCAAAATTACCTGCACTGTCTGCAACCACTCTTAATTAACTCACCTGGTCGTAGTTGGGCTAACTGGCTGCATTATAATGTTGACAGTACAGCATCAATGTATTACATAACAGGTATATTTAGTAATACGAGAGGGGGTGGTTTGCTTGACGATTGTTACATCCACAATAAAAGGCCAAATAGTAATTCCTGCTGATATCAGGAGAAAATATGGCATTGAAAAAGGAACACGCTTAAAAGTGTATGAACAAAAAAATATGATTATTGTAAAGCCTCTTAAAAGAGACCCTGTCCAGGAAGGAAGAGGAATGCTCAAAACAAAAGGGCGCATTTTAAAAGCCCTGGTAAAAGACAGAAAAAGAGAGGCAAAATTATGACAAAATATGTGCTGGATAGTTTTGCGTTGATTGCCTATTTTGAAGATGAATCAGGAGCAGACAAAGTAAGCGAAATTTTGAGAGCGTTAATGAACCGTAAAGCTAAAGGCTTTATGTCGATTATCAATTGGGGAGAAATGTACTACAACACCATGAGGGAACAGGGTGTTGAGGAAGCCGAAAAAGTTTTGACCCAGTTTGACAAATATCCTATTAAGCTAATTGAAGCGGACAGAAGGTTAACGTATGAGGCAGCTAAACTCAAGGCCCGATACAAAATAGCATATGCAGATTGTTTTGCAGCAGCTCTTACTTTAAGCTTAAATGCATTACTCATAACAGGTGACCCGGAATTTAATAAGCTGGCACAAGAACTTTCAATTGAATGGATAGCTACAAAGGAATATAAATGAACCTGCTTGACGGTGCATGTGTTCTAACCCGGGCAAATCTGCTCAAAAGCCAGGATATCGCCCTTGGTCCCGATATCGGAAAATTCTCACCCATAGAGCTTTCGCAAATTATGAAACTGCTTTAAATCAGGCACTCATAGTCCCTCTTTTTTTTACATAATCCGCTCATCAATTTTTCACATCATAGTCCCTTTTCCCAAGATAGACTTCCTCAATAGTCCATCAATAGATTATACAATGGCATTTATGACGTTTTCTTCTTGACAAAACGTATTTTAATGGCATATGTTTAGTCATAAATTGATCGTTTGCGGCTAATTTTTAGTCTGAAGTGAAACTTAACAAATTATGCTGATAAAGATGGATATCAAAAATGTTTGAGCAGGAAATTGAACGAAAAATTGGAGATTTCAGAGAACTGTGTTTTCCGGAGTTTATCCCGCGAGAGAGCCGTCTTCAGATGGCGGACAATATGGTGTCTACTATTATTGGCGCTCGAAGAGCCGGAAAGAGCTATCGTACGATTCAGGCAGCATCCGAGCTGATTAAGCGTAAAGCGATTAAATCTATTAATCATATATGTCTTTTGGACTTTGACAATCCTATTCTTTCATCCATAAAGGCTACTGATCTTAATATCATCCAAAATACATTTTTAAAACTAAGCCCTGATGTTGAGCTCAAAACGCCTTTGCTTTTTGTTCTTGATGAAATTCACAAAATCTCCGGATGGGAGGAATATGTGATTGATCTGTCACGAAATCCCAACTGGAAGGTAATAGTCACAGGGTCATCTTCAAAACTGCTGAAACACGACATCGCAACCGAGCTTCGCGGCAAAGCTGTTTCTTCGATCTTGTATCCATTGAGTTTCTCCGAATTCCTTAGATTTAAGAATTTCAAGCATGATTATAAATCAACAAAAGGTCAGGCTGAGGCAAGGAGGATGTTTGACGAATTCATGAAATGGGGAGGCTATCCTGCTATTGTTAATACCGAAGAATATACAAAAGAAGTATTGCTAAGAGAGTACTTCGACACAATGATTCTTAAAGATATCATACAGCGCTATAACGTGAGCAAACCGAAACAGTGCATTCACCTTTATAATTATTTAATGTCTAATATCGGCAAAGCACATACGCTCCAGAGCAGTTTTCGTTATTTAAAACAGGCCGGATTTAAAAGCAGCCGGGATACTATCAGGGAATATATAAATTGGGCAAAAGATTCCTGGCTGTTGTTTACTGTACCGATTTTTTCAGACTCACTTAAAGATCAGGAAAGAAACTATAAAAAAGTTTATGCGATTGACTGGGCGCTTGCAAATAAAAACAGCCTTATCTGGGATGGTTCTTATTCCAGGGCTCTTGAAAATATGGTTTTTGTCCATCTGTATCAACGCTGGCCAAGGGTACATTACTATTTAACCCGCACTAAACGCCAAGAGGTAGATTTCATTGCAGTAGACAGTAAAGGACATCCCGCCCTGGCAGTGCAGGTTTGTATGGATATCAGCCACGAAGAAACTATAAAAAGAGAGCTTGAGGCAATTATTGCAACCGCAAAATATTTTAAAATCAAGGAAAATTTAATACTGACCTACAATCAAGAAAAGGACTTTCAGACAGAAGGTATTACAGTCAGAGCCATGCCGGTATGGAGATGGCTGCTGGAGGGCAGTGTGAACGGAGTTTTACCATGAAAATAAATCCAGGCCTTGTGGGTACACCACTTAAGAATTATCAAACTAAGATCACCTGGCGGGAAACCACCAATTATGCTGCGGCAATCGAAGACAATAACCCGAAATATTTTGATGACAGTCAAGAAGACCCAATTGTAGCACATCCCATGTTTGCAGTATCAGTTACCTGGCCTGTTTTAAGCCGGCTGGAAGAATTCATTGAGTCCAAAGATTTTCCAAAAGAGGTTTTGATGACTCAGGTACACTACACTGAACACCTTATTTTACACCGCTTGATACGTCCCGGAGATGAGCTATCATTAACCGGAACTTTAAAGGCTTTTTTACCGCATCGTGCAGGGACCCATACAATTATCTGTCTTGAAGCCAAAGACAAGAATGGGACCCCTGTATTTACAGAATACATTGGCGCCATGTTGCGGGGGGTAACATGTGAAGAAGGAGGCAAAGCAGGTCAAGTTCCTTTTATTCCGGAAAACAATAAAGAGGCAGAGGTTCTCTGGACATCCGCTATTCATATTGATCCTCTACGTCCCTATGTTTATGACGGATGCAGCAACATTGAATTTCCAATTCATACCTCACCAAAGTTTGCAAAGGCGGTAGGACTTCCGGGGATTATTTTACAGGGTACCGCAACCCTGGCTTATGCAATTCGTGAACTGGTGAACATAGAAGCTGATAAAGACCCTGCCAGGATTTCCGAGATTGCATGCAGGTTTACCGGAATGGTCCGGCCCGGAACCGATATTAAAGTGTGTTGTACAGGAAAGAAATCCCATAAAGATTTTACAGATATTTTTTTTGAGGTCCAAAACAATGAACAAAAAAAGGCTATTCGTACCGGATATGTAAAAATAATGAAAAGGGGGGTAAAATGAACAATAATAAAAGATTGCCGCTTGTTAATTCCTATATTGATAAATGGGCCAAAGAGCAGCCGGATTCTGTGGCCATGGTGCAACATGAAGACGGCAGGGAAATTACTTATAAAAAGTTTAGTTCATTAATTGATTTTTTTGCACTCAAACTACTTGACATGGATATACAAAAAGGAGACCGGGTGGCAACCCAGCTGGTATTGCTTCCGGAACATATGGCACTTATGTATGCCTGTTTCAAAATTGGGGCTATTATTGCCCCTTTGGATCTCCGCCTGAGTGAAAACGAAGTTGTACGGGACATCAACAAGATTGAGGCCAAAGCCTTTTTCTTTTTAGGAGAAACCCCTGTCCGTGATTTTAGAATGGTTGGAAAGGCTGTAAGCAGGGGATGTCCGTCAGTAAAACACCTGGTGCAATTCACTGCAGATCCGAAACCCGGAGATATTATCGAAGGGGCTGTAAGTATTTCAGATCTCATGAATAAGATGCGCCTTGTTTGGTTGAAACTGACGGATATTTTCACAGGAAAGCTTAAAAAGACATATCAGCAGATAGACAAGAGAACCCCGGCATTGATCATTTATACAACCGGGACTACCGGAGAACCCAAACCGGCTGTGTTATGCCATGAAAATATTATTGTTCAGAACCAGATATTGGAAAGAGGCCTTGATTATAAAGGTGACAAAAAAGATTTTTCAATTCTTGTTAATCTTCCCCCAAGCCATGTCGGATGTGTCACGGAAACATTTATGACCACCATGTTTCTGGGGGGAAAAGCCGTTCTTCTGAGGATATTTGATACCAAAGCCACCCTGGAAGCCATTGAACGCCATAAGGTCAAGGTGATTGGGCAAATACCCACCATGTTCCGAATGCTATGGAATTTTCCGGAATATGAAACGTATGATCTTTCAAGCCTTGAGTTTGTTGCCTATGCCGGATCAGCCGTTGATACAACTTTTCTTAAGAAGCTTTCAACCATGGCACCAAAATTCGGAACAGGTATTGGAATGACGGAAAATGCCGGTTTTGCTACCTTTACACCCGCCGATATATCCCATGAGGAGATGGCAGGCCAGGTGGGGCGGGCCTTTGATGATCTGGCCCAGGTATCCATTCGAAAGCCCATGGAAGAGGACGGATTTGCAGGAGATGAATTGGCTGATGAAGAGATCGGAGAAATTTGTTATCATCCTCCCATAGTGTTTTTAGGATATTATAATCAACACGAAGAAACAAAGAAGGCTGTTTCAGAAGAAGGAATACTTTATACTGGAGATTTGGGATATTTCAAACAAATGGACGGTTATAAAGCCTTGTATCTTTCCGGGCGAAAGAAATTTATTATCAAACAAAAAGGATATAATGTCTTCCCCGGAGAGGTTGAAGAGCATATTGCCCAAATGGAGGGAGTTGATGTTGTGGAGGTAATTGGTATGAAGCATCAGCTTTTTGACGAAGGAATTTTCGCTTTTGTCCGTCCTGGGGCAGACATCAATCTGAGCAGCGAAGATGTGATGGAACACTGCAAGTCCATAGCTTCTTATAAACGACCCCAGCATGTTGAAATATGGCCTTCTGATAAAGAATTGCCGTTGACCCGAAGCACAAAAGTTGACAAGCTTAAGTTACTAGAACTGGCTGATCCCATTGTAGAAAATTTAAGAAATAAGGGAAAGTGGGATGCAAGCCAATAAGAAGAACACTGACAATTCGACAGGCCGTCTTAAAATACCGGAAAAATTGAAACAAAGGTTATATCCGGCTGTGCTTGAGTTATTCTCAGATTATGATTTTCACCGGGTGAATATCCGCGAAATAAGTAAGCGGACAGGGGTTAGTTCAGGAACTATTTATAAATATTTCAGGTCCAAGGAAGATCTTATATTCACCATCCTTGATGAACAAATTGCTCAAATCAGTGTTCTGATTTCATATCACATTAACGGCATGGCTGATATAAAAGAAATTTTCAGGAAAGTCTTTTGGGTAACCATGGATTTCTATGACCATAATCCTGGTGTTGCAGTAACTGCCTTTATCACTGTTCCCATGCGTACCTGGATGCAGGATGGCAGTTATAAAAAACGGTATGATCTTTCAATATTAAAGCAACACCTTGAACTTGCAAGAAATAAAGGAGAAATTGATCCGGATATTTCGTCCCGGCAGGTTATTGATGCATATTATATGGTATGTTACCGGTATATTCATAACTGGTATTATGCGGGAATGAATTACAAACTCACTGAAAGGCTTGATGAATATTTTAAATTGTTCTGGAAGATCATGATGCCGGTTACATGATGTCGGTTTATGTATGAGTTTATCGCTTTATCTGGCTTGGGAAATGAATGTTGCTTAAAATATAAAAAGACAGGGTCGATCATGGCCCTGCCTTTTTATATTCAGTTAAGAAATGGATTTATTTAAGTTTTCTTCTGCTACCTCACCTTTTATTTTATAAATCTTATTTGGCACTTTTTATCTCCTTTTGCTATGGTTCCCCCAAGCTCCATTTTCCCACCAAAGCTTTCAGCAATTCCTCTATCCCCTTCCATGGCAATATCACAAAGTCTTTCTATTTCTTCATCAGTACACCCAAGCTTCTGCCAGGCAGCAACAAGTGGACAATATCCAAAATCAATAGACAGTTTATTATCAGTTGATTCTAATATTTTCATACCAAAAACCATTTGTGCAGGTATTGTGAATAATTTTTTTTTCAACCCTTTCAAGCTGCTTGTCCCACTTAAATCAACAAGTTTCTTACCATGTATATTTCCACAAGCTTTAACTGCAGGATATCCAAGATCCTCCCACTTAACACCCTTTTTTTCTCCTTCTTTTAATAACAAATAAAGCCATGTTGCCCTGTGCTCTAACGTTTCCCTGACAGCTTTTAGTACAAAGTTATTTCTCTTCGGTACATTAGTAATTTTACTCATTCAAACTTCCTCAAATTTCAAGATTTAGGGTTTGTACACCCATCTACACATTTTAATTCCTTATATTGATCTTTTTAATCTTTACAAGTTTTAGAATGGACTCGTAAAAAGCATCCCCGATGGCTAATCGGGAAATTCGGGTTTCTTCTTTTCCATAAACGCTGTAATGCCGTGCATGCATTCACCTGATGCAATAAGTTCAGCGGCCGTTTCTGCCTCCAGCTCAAGAGCTTTTTCCAAAGACAGTCCCCGGCTCTGTCGAATAACATACAATGCATGACGAACGGCCCTGGGTCCGTTTTGCGCGATTTGTTCTGCCAGCTTCAATGCTTCATTAACTGACCGTCCTTTACCACTCACACGGTTAACCAAACCAATTTTTAAAGCCTCCTCAGCATTTACCGTACGAGCTGTTAGTATGAGGTCTGAAGCAATGGCACTTCCGACAAGCTTAGTTAAATAAGGCCCTCCGCCCCAATCCGGCATCAAACCCAATCGTACTTCTGAGAAACAGAGTTGAGCTGTTCTGTCCATCACTGATCAGCGTCAATTATAATACCCGCCTGACGACAATTAAAATTCCCGAAATAAAAAAATAAAAAAAGTGGT
>JAUWOH010000224.1 GCA_030612225.1 Desulfobacteraceae bacterium | reverse complement strand
GTGCCGGCCTGATTATAACTCTGTGACCGCAACGTTTTGCCACAACATTGCCAACGGTCTACCCATTCAGATCTCTGATCCGACTCATGAGATAGACTTGACCTACATTGATGATGTGGTGGAAGCGTTTGTCAGTGAGATGGAATCAGGAACACCCGGGTTCAGGTTTGCAGAACCATTAACAGCAACGCGCATCACACTGGGGGAACTGGCTGCAAAAATCAGATCGTTTCGTGACATGCGAACCAGTCTGGCGCTGCCGGATTTTAGGGGCGCGTTTGAAAGAGCCCTGTATGGCACTTATCTCAGCTACTTGAATAACCAGGAATTTGAGTATGGCCTGGACATAAAAGCCGATCAGCGTGGCAGTCTTGCAGAGTTTTTAAAATCATCGTCCATGGGGCAAATTTTTGTCAGCCGCACTAAGCCGGGGGTTACACGGGGCAATCACTATCACCATACGAAAACTGAAAAATTTCTGGTCCTGCAGGGGACTGCTGTGATTCGTTTTCGGCATATAGACAGTGATCATGTTCTGGAATATCAAGTTTGTGGTGAAGATTACCGCGTACTGGACATACCGCCGGGGTATACTCATTCCATCGAAAATGTGGGGAAAGGTGTTCTGGTGACACTGTTCTGGGCGAGTGAGATGTTCGATCCGGAGAAGCCGGATACTTATTTTGAAAAGGTTTAAAGCCACGAATGACACAAATTATCACGAATAAATATTAGATAAAAAAAGTTATACATAAAAAACTGTTAGTTAGTCTTTTAATATTTGTGTCTATTCGTGTGCATTCGTGGCAAAAAAAGGGTAACACAAATTACACAAATTATCACGAATTTGTATATTGGATATTTGAATGACAAACGTTGTATATAAAGAGCTTTCTTATCAGATTATGGCGGCGGTGTTTGAAGTTTACAACACTCTCGGGTTTGGTTTCCTCGAGAAGGTTTATGAAAGGGCGTTGTTGAAAGAGCTTTGCTTGAGAAATATATCCGTTGAAGCTCAAAAAGAGATCAAGGTTTTTTATAAAGGAGATGCGGTTGGCACTTATTTTGCTGATTTGGTTGTAAATGGTGAAATACTCTTGGAGCTGAAAGCGGTTGAACGCCTTAACAATATTCACAAAGCACAGGTGCTGAATTATCTTAAAGCCACCGGACTCAAACTTGGTTTGCTTATAAACTTTGGCAGAGAACGGGTTGAATACGAACGCCTTGTTTTCTAAAATTTTAGCCACGAATTGCACGAATTAACACAAATTTTTTTGGGCGGTTGTATATAAGTTGTTAGTTTTATAACTTTTTAACCATTCGTGCCCATTCGTGAAATTCGTGGCTACTTTTTAACCATTCGTGCCCATTCGTGAAATTCGTGGCTAAAAAAGGATATTAATGAATAAACTTAAAGTAATGACGATTCTTGGAACGCGGCCGGAGATCATACGCCTTTCGTGTGTGATGGCGCTTCTGGATAAATATGTTGAGCATAAGATTGTTCATACCGGCCAGAACTATGACTATGAACTCAGTGAGATATTTTTCAAGGAATTGAATGTCCGCAAGCCTGACTATTTTCTGGGCGTGGATCATAGTTCTTTGGGCGCGGTCATGGGGAATATTCTTATTTCCATTGAGAAGGTGCTGGAAAAGGAAAAGCCGGACGCGGTCTTGATTCTGGGCGATACCAACAGTTCTATTGCCGGTATAATGGCTAAAAGAATGAAGATTCCTATCTATCATATGGAGGCGGGAAACCGTTGTTTTGACCTTAATGTTCCCGAGGAGATCAACCGCAGGATTATCGATCATATCAGCGACTTTAATCTCGTCTATACGGAACATGCCAGACGTCATCTGCTGTCTGAAGGCCTGCCCCACCGCCGTATTTATCTTACAGGTTCACCCATGAAGGAAGTCCTTTTAACTCACATGGAGAAGATTAAATCTTCCAAGATTTTGGAACAACTCGGATTAAAAAAAGGCGGCTATTTTATTGCCAGCATTCACAGGGAAGAAAATGTAGATAACAAAGAAAATCTTGATTTGCTCTTGCGCTCTTTGAATCTTGTTTGTGAAGAATATGGTCTGCCGGTCATTGTATCCACCCATCCCAGGACAAGAAAGCGTCTTGAGGTTTTACCCGACGTGAAGCTGCATGCCAACATACAATTTTTAAAGCCTTTTGGCTTTTTTGATTACAACCATCTCCAGATGAATGCCTTTTGCGCAATTTCAGACAGCGGTACGATAAGTGAAGAATCTTCAATCCTTTCATTTCCTGCGATTACCGTGAGAAACGCTATTGAAAGACCGGAAGCCTTGGATACTGGGAATATTGTCTTGACCGGTTTGAATCCTGAGACAATTGTTCAGGCTATTAAAGTGGTAACTGAAGAAAATACCTCTCAGCGCAAGCATCCCATTCCTGCGGAGTATGAAATTAAAAATGTATCACAAAGGGTGGTCAAGCTGATTATTGGAACTGCAAAATTGAGTAATATGTGGGACGGGATAAATTGAACCACGAATGACACGAATTAGCACGAATAAGAAAATTTTCAGATTAACCACGAAGAGCACGAAGTATCACGAAGCGGTCAGCTTAAAGATTTTCTTCTTTTTCTTCGTGTCCTTCGTGGTAAAAAAGCAATAAGAAAAGATTTTGTGTAATGCAAATTTTGATTTTGAGTCAATGGTTTCAGCCTGAACCTTTCTACAAGGGAGTTTCATTTGCCACTGAGCTTGTTAAGATGGGCCATGAAGTTGAGGTTCTAACCGGATTCCCGAATTATCCAGAGGGCAAGTTATATGATGGGTATAAAATAAAATTCTTCCAGCGAGAGATGATAGGCGGCATTCCAGTCATTCACGTTCCATTGTATCCAAGCCATGACAGCAATTCAATAAAACGCATATTAAACTACACAAGTTTTGCATTATCAGCATCCCTTCCGGGATTTTTTTTGGTGAAGCGACCAGATGTTATCTATGTATATCATCCCCCGGCAACCATAGGCCTTCCCGCTTTGTTTCTACATTTACTTCACCGCGTTCCCTTTGTTTATGATATCCAGGACCTCTGGCCGGATACGCTTGCGGCGTCAGGTATGTTAGACAATTCTGCCGCTCTCTGGATGGTTGAAAAGTGGTGCGGGCTTATTTATTCACAGGCGGCTAAAATTGTTGTTTTGTCCCCCGGCTTCAGGGAAATGCTGATCAGGCGAGGCGTGCCAGAGTATAAGATTGAAGTGATATATAACTGGTGCGAAGACAATAAAATTCAAGCTACAGTGCGGAATGAGGACCTGGCACGCGAACTTGGCATGGCCGGGCGATTCAATGTCGTATTTGCAGGCACAATGGGCAAAGCACAGGCCCTTGATGCGGTTTTAGAGGCCGCGCTCTTATTGCGTAATTGGTTGCCGAAGATTCAATTTGTTTTTGTCGGTGGTGGTATTGATGTTGGCAGACTGAAAGAAAAAACGATTAAACAAGGTTCGACAAATGTTCGTTTTCTGTCACGTCGGCCGTCAAGCGAAATAGGTGATATTTTAAACCTGGCCGATGTGCTTCTCGTCCATTTGAAAGATGATCCTCTTTTCAGGATTACAATACCTTCCAAGGCACAGGCTTACATGGCAGCAGGTCGTCCAATATTAATGGGTGTAAAGGGGGATGCTGCGGCATTGGTCGAGAAGGCCGGGGCTGGAATGACATGCACACCGGAAGACCCGCAGGATATAGCTGATGTTGTTGAGAAGTTTTATAATATGACCCGGGAAAAGCTTGACCTGATGGGACATAATGGGAAAATGTTTTATGAACAGGAGTTGTCACTTCGGATCGGTGCGCGACGTTTCGAAGAAATCTTTCGTTCTGTTGTGGTAAACTAATATGATGGGCCTGTGATCCGCAGATTAATGGTCTCACGCAGCGCTAAGGCGCTAATAGGATGAAGGGCAGAAATGCCAATTTGGTTTGCGATTCCACCTTTGAGGTGATAGTATTATTGTGGTCAGGAAGGAGGTACTCCAATGATAAGTTTAGACAATGTTTACCCTCAATATATAACGGATGAAAAGGGTAAGAAAAAATCAGTTATTTTGTCGATCTCTAAATTTCAAGAGTTGATTGAGGATATCGAAGATTTGGCTGCTGTGGCTGAGAGAAGAGATGAGCCGACAATACCTCACAAAAGGTTTCTTGCTGAGTTAAAAAACGATGGCCTCATATAAGATCGAGTGGAAACAATCGGCTCGAAAAGAGCTCAAGAAACTTCAAAAGAAGACCATTTCAAGAATTCTTCAAACTATTGAAACACTACCTGACAATCCCCATCCCCCCGGGAGCCGTAAACTGCATGGTGCAGAATATACATATCGCGTTCGGGCAGGAGACTATAGGATAATCTATTCGGTATATTCTGATATAGTGACGATAGAAATCGTCAGGATAGGTCATCGTAAGGAAATATATAGAAGGTTCACCTGATGAAGCGTTTTTTTGATCTTGCACTGAGTATACCTGCCTTTTTTTCTTATCCCTTCTTATGTATCAGCTCAATAAGGATTATATCATCAAGAAAAGCTACAAAAAAAGAAACAAAAAAATATCTTGAAAGAAGGAGGTAGTTTTATGAAGGAGGAATATGATTTTTCAACGGCAGAGCAGGGGAAGTTTTATCGCCCGATAGACGAACTGGAGATTCCTGTTTATCTGGACAAGGATGTGGAAAAATTCTTTTATCAAAGAACAGCGGGAAGAGATATTGATCTGAAACAGCTTGTTGACACTATTTTACGCAAAGAAATGGATTTGTTGAGAGCCATCGGGTAATTGGGCAAAATGGGATGTTTTGCAAAGACATCGATATATCATGACTTTTCAATTAGAGAAACGCCTCTTTGACTTGGTGATTGCAGGTCCTTCTGTGATTTTCTTATCACCTCTTCTTATTTTCATTGGATTCTTGGTGCGAATGAAGATCGGCTCACCGGCGCTTTTTCGGCAGGTGCGGCCGAGGTTGCGTGGCCAGCCTTTTGTTATTTATAAATTCAGAACCATGACGGATGAACGGGATGGGGATGGGAATCTGCTGCCGGATGGGAAGCGATTGATTCGTCTGGGGCGGTTTTTGCGGAAGACCAGCATGGATCCACAGATTACACAGATTGACGCAGATTAAAAAGAAGTTTGGTTTAATGTGATCAAGGGGGACATGAGCATTGTCGGGCCGAGGCCGCTTCTTATGCAATACCTTGATCGTTACACACCGGAGCAGGCGAGGCGTCACAAGGTAAAGCCGGGGATCACCGGATGGGCGCAGGTGAACGGGCGAAATGCTATTTCCTGGGAGGACAAGTTTAAGCTGGATGTGTGGTATGTGGATAACTGGAGTTTATGGCTGGATGTAAAGATTATCTTCTTGACGATCTGGAAAATCTTAAAAAGGGAAGGGATAAATCAGCCGGGGCAGGCAACTGCGGAAGAATTTATGCCTCACGCAAAGGCGCTAAGGTTTCAAGCAGCATGGTCAGGTTTTTTAACCGTTGTGAAATGGAGGTGAAATTGTATGGAAACACTAAATATGCAATATAAAAAGGACCTTTTATGTGAAATAGAGGGGCTGCCATTGGACAAGCTGAAGGAAATACTCGATTTTGTCTGTTTTATTAAGGCA
>JAUWOH010000333.1 GCA_030612225.1 Desulfobacteraceae bacterium | reverse complement strand
TCTTCGAAGTCGCTGTGTATGTTGTGGTTGAATGCCCGTAACATCTCCAGTTTCAAACAGTTTCTTCAATCCCTTGCTCTTAAATTTTTTAATCATGAGCTACAATGTAACGTATTACGTATCAGGTTGCAATGTTTTTTTATCACTTCCCCTTTTCCCAAGCCGTTTCGAATCGAGGCCTTTGAAAAATAGTAATTTTTGCCTGCCCTGTTAAATCTTTTTTATATTAAACCGAAGTTCGAGTTTAAGTCGAAGATCCCTGACTTTGAGCGAGGGAAGGCGATCCGCCTCAGACTGATCAACCACCCCAGTACGATCTGCCAGACCTACGGGGCCCCGATATGCGGGCTCTACGCTTTGCTACGACAGGCAGGAATATATTTGATATTTCGAGGATAGCGCTGAAGTTTCACTAAAGTGCCAAAATTTAAGCCTGTTGACAAATCCCGTTCATCGGGGACGCAGAAATCGGACAGACCTGCGGCAGATATGGGCATTTAACTTGGGGATTTCCGGGACATTTTTTTAAATAACCAACCAACCAGGATTTCCAGTCTCCTATTGCAAGTAATTTTGTTTTTTAAAGACCCGATTAGCCGATTAGCGCTCTACTGACCTGCGGCTAAACTTTAGTCAGGTGTGGCTTTTCTTAACCTCAACGCCAGAGCAAACCCTGCAAAGAGGAAGGTGAGATTTCCTTTCACCCGATCACCCACTGAGTAACAATATCGAATTTCAAAGATTCATATCTTATCCCAACGATTCGGATTTAGCTTGGCACGAGAATGCGATTATTGAGCACTGGTTCCAACTGATGCAACTGTTTCAATCTGAGATAGCTCGTCTTTCATCCTATGCTCAGCATACCATAAATCATATGCTTGCTGCATGCGCAGCCAGAGACCTGGCCCATTACCGGCAAACTTGCCAATCCTAAGCGCCATATCCGTTGTGATTGGATGAGTACAGGCTAAAACGCGGTGTAACTGCTGCCGAGAAATACCGAGACGTCTTGCAGCTTCGCTTACCGACAGGCCAAGGGTTGGAAGCACGTCTTCACGCAAAATCTCGCCGGGATGAACCGGTGAACGTTTTAAAGGACGCTTAACAAAATATTCTCCCATGACTTCACCTCAGTGATATTGTTCAAGATCGACCCTTAGCGCCTCACCCTCTTCCCATTCAAAGGTGATACACCATGGGCCGTTAACATGGATACTATAACGTTTAGGTATTCCCTGCAAACCGTGGAAATTGAATCCAGGTACGTTTAAATCCGTTAATGACCCTGCTTGATCCAAAGCTTCCAAACGTCGTAGGGAACGTGATTTTAAATCATGTCTTACCCGACGGGAACTGCCCTGTTCGAACAGTTCAGTGAGTCCCTTGTGCTTAAAGCTTTTAATCATTTTTTATATTGTATCATTTTTTGTTACAGTGTCAACATTATTGTTACAGTTACTTTGTGATCTTAGAGGACATCCTTGATATATTGATTACTTAAACGTCCCAGAACTCGCTCAGGATTTAATCTACATATCAATTTATCAAGGAACGTCCAGAAACTCGCCTTCAATTTTTCATCCCACTCTGTTTATAGAAACAATCATTTCATCCATCATATCAGCTGCTTTTTTTGCAAAAGACAGGTCATTAATATGAAAATCTTCTTTCAATATTGGGATGGCCGGAGCTAAGTTCTTTTTGAACGTTTGGATAAATAGATCGTTCATATCCGGATCATACAGGGGCCCGTCAACATGGTCGGCGACAGACCAGCCTTGCATGGGGATTAAAACCTTCACCATTTCTCCCGCGGGATTCAGCCTGGTTGATAATTGTCGGGCGATGGTTTGTGTTTCTATTTCATTCAGCCGGATCGCGGATCGGAAATCATAGAAAAAGATTTTGCGATCTTTATATTGCTCGGGGATATTGTGACGGTCAAATTCCAGTACCGCGCAGTCCAGCCCACCTGGAACCACAAGGCGGGGAAGGGGTTTCCCGGAGACCGGCTCAAAACGATGGGGACCGATATTCCCACAATAACCGTTCATGAGATGATCCGCCAGTTCATGAGTGGCCAAATCCAATATGCCGTCAAAATATCCTTCTTCCGCCAGTTCTTCCATGGCCCTTCCTCCTGTACCGTTGGCATGGAAGGTCACAACTTCATATCCTTTGTCTTCCAAAATACTTCTAATTTGTTCGGCTGCCTGTGTAATAAACCCGAAAAAGGATAGAGCGATGCGCGGGGAATCCTTACCAAACATCCAGTCACTCCTGGCCATGGCACAGACCGCTGCCGCGGCTTTATCCAGCATACCACCCAAAATACTGTTGATGCCCAATATATCTGAAACACTGTGCATCATGGTAATATCCTTGGTTCCCACCACGTTTGACATGTCTCTGGAAGCCACGGTAGACAGCATGACTTTGGGAACACCCAGGGGCAGCACCCGCATGATACCGGTGCACAGATGAGTACCTGATCCGCCCCCGGCCGAAACGATACCGCAGATTTCACCCTTATCATAAAGCGCTTTGACTGCATCCTTTGCTTCCTTGCGCATGACTTGAATCATTTCATCCCGATTCCGACCTTCTGATAAAACACCCCTGTCATGCAGGGAAGTAAAAAGATCGAGGTCCACGTCACAGGACGCCGGTTTTTTGGTACCGACATTAATCATAAGGGCGCGAAGGCCTTGTTTTTCAACACGCTCCTTAAGAAAAAGAAGTTCTTCCCCTTTTGTATCATAAGTGCCAAGTACTGCGATAGAAGATATCTTGTCCATTTGGTGACCTTTCGGTTACAAGACTTATTTTATCCTATAATATATGTTACAAGTTTCTGATTTTGTATATTGCCTGCTTTTCTACTGTTCTTTAATTTATAGTAGCATTTAAAGATTTGTCAATGTTATCCTCAGGGCTCGGTAAAACATAACTTGGCATTTTATGCACCCCAAGGGCATTTGCTTCGCGGCACATCTCAGCTTCAAGCCGGATATGGCCGTTCCTCAATCGCGAAGTTCTCGAAATAGCTCGCTATTCCTGTGGCTTCACTCAATCGGATCGACCAGGTAAGCGCAGACTCCGAATCCGGCCTAAATCTGAGCGCCTAAAATACCAATTTATTTTTTACCGAGCCCTTATTCTGACAGTATTCCTCGGTCTTTATATGCTCAAAGTAAAAAATCCTGGCCCAAAGGGACTGATAAATTTATTACCTTCGACAAAAAATTAATCTTAAAAGCTAAAAAAATTACCGATATTCCCACCGGCAAGCCCTAAAGATTTACCACGGAATTTCACGGAAATTTCACAGATATTAAAAAGCCAAAATTCAGCGAATCCCAGCCTTTGCCATCCTCTCCTTCCAACCTTCTATCTTTCAAGCCTTATATTAAATACCTGCCTTTTTTGTTTTTTGTCTTTCAGTTTGACATTTTTAAAAAAAGTGGGTATTCTATATTTATAATACTAAAAAGGAGGCTTTTTTATGAATACTCAAAAAGTAGCAATTACAGTACCTAAAAATATTCTCATTATGATCGATACCATTAGTAAGTCTAAGGGATTATCCAGAAGCAAATATATTTCAACCATGCTTAAAAAGAATATACTGGATGAAAAGGCTCAATATCTAAAAGATGCATATGACAAAGTATTTTCTGATGATTCAATTCAGGCTGAGCAACTGTCCACAGCTCAATGGTATGAAGAGGCTGGAAAGAAAGGCGGGCAAGAATGGTAATTCGCAAAGGCAGCACCTACTGGGTTGATTTTTCGCCCGGCAAAGGCTCCGAACCCACAGGCCGACGCCCAGGACTGGTCATCCAAAACAATGCATTGAATGACAGCATGATCAATACTGTTATTATGCTTGCCATAACATCAAACTTAAGGTTTAGTGAATTGCCAGGCAATGTCACTCTCCGTAAGGGAGAGGCAAATATGCCTAAATCATGCGTCATCAATGTTACGCAAATAAAGTCGGTGGATAAAAATAGCATAAAAGAAAATATCGGAACTCTTTCTAATAATAAAATGCA
>JAUWOH010000304.1 GCA_030612225.1 Desulfobacteraceae bacterium | reverse complement strand
GGTGTTGAACGAAGACTCTTTCGAAGGGGTCGAAATAGGGCTCTTCTCGGCCGGTGGCAGTATAAGTAAGCGCTTTGCGCCTGTTGCCGCAAGGGCGGGGTGTGTGGTCAATTTTCGGTGTCATTCCCATTAGTGAGTAGTTCAAGTGCTTTCTTGATTTTTTTGTTCTATTTTGGTCATGTTTTTATCCTCATAGCAATATAACGCTCGGCATAAGGCGCGGCGGCTTTTTGCCGTCGCCCTTAATGCCGTTGTTAGCTGTTTTTCTTTCTTCCATGTGATTCGTCGGGAAGAAGTATGGGTTGCAGTTTTGTCCTAAGCTCTTGCTGCCAAGCCGCTGGCATGAGCTTTAGCCACCATTTGGGTGCGACTTGACCCAAAACTTCGGCGGCACCATTTGGACCTGAAAACCGTGCGTACTCCTGCGCAGCGCCTACAATTATTTTAATCTGGTCGCTACTACAATAAAGTTTACGCTCCAAAAGCGTAGCTATCCAACCACCAATAAAAAAAGTGCTCACTGCTGACAGGATCACCCACATTTTTATCATGCCTATGAAGGATAGAGCAATTCCTATGCACATGGCATTTAGTAAGTAGCCAATAAAACTTCCGTAGCGCGCGGTGAGCGCACCAGTTGGCAGGATAGTATGATCTTTCATATGTTGCCACTTGAGCCATGCGGCTATGCCCCACGGCAGCGACAATACGAAACCCAGCAAGAGGCTTACAAGAAATGGTGGTAGATTCTTCATATCCTTTACCTGCTCATTACAAATTGAGGTGCCCACCTTTTCAGACGTGGTTCCCCACTATTGGTTTATAGCAGCCCAGATGGCTCCTATCGCATAAATTCCTACAGTTACAGGCAGAAGAAACTCGAAAATTGCGCGCAGTAAAGAAACTGGGGTTGTTAAACCCAAAATAAAACGGACAGAAAAAGGACGTCTTAGAAAATCGTCAATATAATCTCCAATTTCCATAACTGGGTCTCTTTCAGCCTCTGATTTCCATCTGGCTACCATTGAAGCTTTGAGAGATTGAGAAAATGAGTGGTGCCAAATAATAATATCTGATGCTGCGTAAATTAAAAATGCCACAAGAAAATACAAAATAATGATCCCAATTACAGAAAGGAGTAAATTCTGATCTGTCTTTGCGAATTCTATTCCAAGTGCCGAGATCTTGGATGGTACAATTCCAGCCTTAACCATCGCTATGCCCAGTATACTCGACGCAAGAAGGAATTTTCGCTCTCTCCGCGCAACCTCACTTAGCGGATCGCTCAATTTGATTTCCCTAGGAGTTTTATTTGCCATGGTTATGATCTTTGGAAGCTAACGCCCGGCATAAGGCGCGGCGGCTTTTTGCCGTCGCCCTTAATGCCGTTGTTAGATTTTGCATGCTTCATAAACTGGCATTTTTATACTGCATTAGTAAAGCTGACTCTCCTCCACGTGCGTACATAACCTCGTTTATATGTATATCAACAGAGACCACTTTTATGTCCGGGTGGTGATTGTCTTCATAAGCTCGTGGATGATCGTATAACTGAACAAGAAATGAGATGGGCATCAAGTAGAAGCAAGACGAATCGCCACAAATCCAAAGCTCAAAATCCGCACGAAGAGTATTTGGGTTTATGTTAAATTTGTATTTGGCTGGACTGTTTTCATTACGTTTACAGAACCTCACATGAACAAGTGCTTGACCGACCTTGAACATAGACTTTGGTGCTGACTTCACCAGTGCCGAACCAGCAATTTTCTGGAGCACCTCACGCTTAATTTTATCTCTTTCTGTGGTTGATGTCTTGAGCATGGCTATTCCCTCACAAAAAATCTAACGACGAGCTCACCGGCCGCCCGCTGTTGGGCGGTCAGGTGCAGTGATTGGTTAGCGGAGCTGATTTGAAAACCAATAAAGACTCAAATAATATATGTTATCTCATATATTTTTATATGGGACTCATTTTAATAGTGCATAAAGTACAGCGAGGGCAATTACCGTGGTTATCAGATATTGCCAATTTTTTAGCAAAAATTTTCCAATGATTGCGAATAATTTGGTGTGGGTCAAATGAAGAAACGTTTTTCTGTTTTGGCGTTTAACATAAAGCGTGCCGCAATAAGGATGTTCTTGGATGTCAACTCCGCTGAACCAACTTACAAGTCGTGTTCTCATGGGGAGGATGAATTTATAAAATGGGTACCATTTTGATCTTTTGAACAATGCATGGTTGATAGCGGTGATAATGGTGTCATGGGCAGACATATTGGGCATGTAGCGAAGATCTGGAATGAATTTAGAGTTCTTTTGGTGTATCTTCACTACTTTTTTAAATTCACGGAGTTCGGGAGTCGAGGCATTCTGTAATGGTTCGCCCAAATATTGGCTACGCGGAATTTCCGCAAAATGAGGAAGTATGTTGTCGAGATCAAATATCATGTTTATTCACGCTAACGGCCGAACTCACCTGCCGCCAACATTGCGGAGCGCTGAACCTTAAACAACCACCTGCTTTGATGCGGGGCAGAGCCTTTCAGAAATCGCCGAGCTGTTGGCGGTCAGGTGAAGTGATTTGTTATACGCTCTGTACCCTCGCAACGAATATTAATTGCGAAATTCGATTCCATAGCTTTTGAAGAAGTTGACAACTTTTACATAAGCATCGGTAATGCTTTCAGCCTTTATAGAATGCTTTTCCGGCATATTGCACATAAACGGATGGGGTGGCACAAATGTCATTTCAAGAGAAACTGGTTTTCCCCTCCATTATTTACACTCAAGATACTTGAGTAATGGACCCAATCATATGCCTTTGGAACAATACCATAAATTTCCTCTGTTGATTCATAAATCACCTTGTACTTTGGCATTATTCAAATGATCTCCCACGAGGCAAAACTAAAATGGAATTTCACCCAGTTTGTACTCAGGTTTTTCAACTCTTTGCAATTGAATTTTATGTGTTTTTCGTTCTTGGAGTTTCTTGTTGTGATCATTGACAGCACGTTCAACTGATTTGACGATATCAGGTTTAGACTTTTTGAAACGTTTGAAGTAGATTTTTTCTATGAATACTGGCAAAGGTAATTTCCAACGCTCTTGTTTATGATTCGCTAATTTTCCGAATTTTTTTGGATTCATTCCAAGTTCACGAGCCATTTGAATATGGGTATCAGAAAGCCGGAAGTGCTTCCGTGCATCTATCCATATTTGATCCTTTGTGGAAAACTTCTTTTTCTTCGCCATTAATTTTTCAATCTTCAATTAGAGTATAACGCCGCAGTAAGCAGCCAAAAAAGTCGATAGATTGTTTAAAATTATGTAACCGTTCACGGGGTATGAAATAACTGTAACAATGCGTTTTTTAAGCATTAAATAGGATAAATGCGTTTCGACCCTAAAAGTTGCCAGATTCTGTAATTCCTTTAATATTAGAGAGTTCTAAGTTTCCGGTCTAATTTGCAGAATTTGCTGGATTCTCTAACTACTTGAAAACTAAACATTTATATCCCGTGAACGGTTACAAAATTATTTTAAATTTACTTATTATGACACACTTGCAAACAACGAAATCCAACCTCGGCTTTTTGGGTCTGTTTGACCGCAATTGTTATACCTTCGCTGTTTTATATGTTTTTAGTAGCTTGGATACTACTGCATTGACACTATAGCCTTCATTGTCAGCTAATTCGTTCAATTTTTTAAAATTTGCCGGAGAAATCCTTCTGTCAAGTACTTTGACTGAACCATCATTCCAGTGAAGTGCATTTTTACCATCAAGTATGAATTTTTCAGGATTTGATTTTGCAACCTTTCTTTTTACTTGATTCCAGATAGTATTTAGATCTCTTATTGGAGTCATTTGTCCATACTGTCCAAGATGATAAATCACTGTTTCTTTTAAATTTGAAGTACCCTCTGGCAATTGTAATATAATTTCAACCATCGCTTGTTTCACTTTTTCTTTTGAAACTCCAACCCCAAATCCTGCTCTTCTCATTTGAGAATATGATTTTCTATCAAGCATTATCTTCACCTTGTTGAATACTATCTAAAGCTGTTTGTACATATCGTTAAAAAGTAATAGCTCAATAAATAGGGGATTACATTTTTGAAATGTTGGTCTCGATCCACAAACATCCTTACGTGTCATTGTAGGGCGGAGTTTTATACCCCGCCGGAGATGGCGGCATATAAAATGCCACCCTACACCCCTGGGGCTGCCCCTGTTTACTGAGCTGATACGTTAAAAAGGTATAACGGCCGAACTCACCTGCCGCCAACATTGCGGAGCGCTGAACCTTAAACAACCACCTGCTTTGATGCGGGGCAGAGCCTTTCAGAAATCGCCGAGCTGTTGGCGGTCTGGTGAAGTGATTTGTTCGATGTCAATTTTTC
>JAUWOH010000321.1 GCA_030612225.1 Desulfobacteraceae bacterium | reverse complement strand
ACTTTATCCCAAATATCAGGACACGCTGCTAACTGATTATTTTCATATCACCTGGAAGAAAATGATATAACCGTCTCGATTCACTCCTTCGATACGAATCAACTCTTCAGGAATTAAGGCTTCGCTGTAGATAAGGGGTGCGAAACTTGAGTTAAAACTTAAATCCTAAAACTTAAAACGTTTCGTAAAAAGTGATTTTTTTTACGAGTTCTTAAATATTTAACAATAATTATGATTTTATAAAAACTTCTCTGGAGACTGAAATGACAAAACCTTTAACTTATGCTGATGCCGGAGTTGATATTGAAAAGGCAAACAAACTGGTTGGCATCATAAAAGAAATTGCAAAACAAACCCCCAGATCAAGGGTAATAGGTGAAATAGGCGGTTTTGGCGGCCTTTATGCCCTTAACACCTCCAACCATGAAAATCCTGTTCTTGTCAGCTCTACAGACGGTGTCGGAACCAAGCTTAAAATCGCATTCTCTATGAACAGGCACGACACCATAGGCATCGACCTTGTTGCAATGTGTGTAAATGACATTGCTGTCCAGGGAGCCAAACCTCTTTTCTTTCTCGACTATCTTTCAATGGGAAAATTAGACAATGAGCTTGCCACAGAAATTATAAAAGGAATCGGTGAAGGCTGCCGACAGGCCAAGTGTGCTCTTATAGGTGGTGAAACAGCTGAAATGCCAGGGTTTTACAAGGAAAATGAATATGACCTTGCCGGGTTTACCGTCGGCATTGTAGATAATTCAAAAATACTTGATGGTTCGGAAATTCGTGTAGGAGATAAACTTATAGGTATTGCATCAAGCGGGCTTCACAGCAATGGATATTCCCTTGTGCGTAAAATTTGCTTCGATATTCTAAAACTCGACCATTCCACTCATATACCTGAACTTGGCAAAACCATAGGGGAAGAACTTCTCACCCCTACAAAAATTTATTCCGAAACTATTCGCAGTGTTATAAAGGACCTGCCTGTCCACGGAATTGCCCATATAACAGGTGGGGGTATTGAAGATAATATCCTTCGTATCATACCAAAAGCATGTGAAGTTGTCATACGGAGAGGAAGTTGGGATATACCTCCTGTTTTTCATTTCTTGCAGGAGTCAGGCAAAATTTCAGATGCAGAAATGATGCGGACATTTAATAACGGAATTGGCCTGATCGCTGTTGTTCCTGAGCAATATGCCACGGAAATTTTGGAACGTCTTTTGGCTATGAATGAAAAAGCTTTTCTTATTGGAAATATTTCTCGGTGCAAGAGTCCCTCTAACAAAATCCAATGGATTTAGCGACTGATTACATATGAAGAAAGATAATAAAATTCCATTGTCAGGCAAAATAATACGGTCTGTATTAAATTTTTTGGACTGGATAGCAAAAGGACATAAAAACACACCCGTTTGCAAAACATGAGCGACCGGAAAAGCGGACACCAGGGGGGTGCATAGAAAGATTGATGATTTATGATTGATTATTTGTGGAAGCCTGGTTGACTATGCCATGGCAAGCCACATTTTATTATAAAACAGATAGAATTCCACAACTTTAGTCACTTCAGACACTTTAGTTCACTTTAGGCACTTTACTCACTTGAATATTCTCGGCATTGAAACATCCTGTGACGAAACAGCTGCATCTGTGGTTGTTGACGGTACTGAAGTATTATCTTCAGTGGTATCATCCCAGATAGCCTTACACCACCCATATGGCGGCGTAGTTCCCGAGCTTGCTTCAAGGAGACACATCGAAGCTATAGTCCCGGTTGTTCAAGAATCAATTAACACTTCAGGAATAAACTTAAAAGAACTCGACGCGGTTGCTGTTACACAAGGTCCAGGGCTTATCGGTTCCCTGCTGACCGGCTTTTCCTTTGCAAAAGCATATGCCATGGCCCTTGACATTCCATGCATAGGGGTAAGCCATCTTGAGGGTCATATAAATTCCGTATTCCTGGAACCTGACCCGCCAGCTTTTCCATACGTTGCACTCCTTGTATCCGGCGGTCATACAAGCATTTATTACGTTACATCCCATACAAAAAATGAGCTCATGGGCAGAACACGGGATGATGCTGCAGGCGAAGCCTTTGATAAAGTTGCTAAGATGCTGGGACTCGGCTATCCCGGTGGAGAGATTATCGGAAAGCTTGCCGAAAAAGGAGATCCTGAAAAAATTTCGTTTCCAAGATCTTTTTTGGATAAATCTGATTTCGATTTCAGTTTCAGCGGAATAAAAACAGCAGTAAATCGATATATCAGTAACCACAGGGAAGAATATAAAAAGATAATTCCGGATATCGTTGCAAGCTTTCAGGAAGCGGTTGTTGATGTATTATCCTACAAAATTATAAATGCTGCAATACAAAAAAAATGTAAACATATCGCCATAGTCGGCGGAGTGGCGGCAAATGACAGGCTAAGAAATAGAGTTAAAAATGATTCGAAAGGTAAAGGGGTTTTGGTTCATATCCCTTCTTATCACCTGTGCGGTGATAATGCAGCAATGATCGCAGCAATCGGCTACCATTATTTAGTTGATGGAAAGAAGTCGGATATTAATGCTGATGTGTATTCCCGAGAAGTAATTTAGTCGCTAACTGAGCGGCCAAAGGCCTTGATGAGCGTCCCTTCGGGACTTGAGGAGCAGCCTTTCAGACTTCGCCTCTGGCTACGCCACGACAAGCGGCCTTGAGGAGCATCCCGCTACGCGGGATTTAAGGCCTAAAGCGTAGCGCTCCTCAAGCGAAGCGGTCATTGAGCGACCCGTCTTCGCCTTCGGCTACGCCGCGCCAGGGAGCGCTCAGCTGTAGCTTAAATACCGCTGTTTCAGTTTCAGTATCCTCCTTAAAGAGGCTTCTCCTTTTGCCTTCATTTCTTGCGATTTGGTGATATTTCTTAGTATCTCGTTAAATCCTTTTTCAATATCAGGCCCCTTGTGGCATATTAGTACAATGTCAATTTCTGCTGAAAGTATCTTTCTTATTGCTGTCATAATATCATAATGCTTTACAACAGCCCCCATATCCAAATCGTCTGTCATGACGATTCCATTATACCCCATACGATCTCGCAAAAGCTCTTTTGCGATAATCGAAGACATACTTGCCGGCCACACAGGATCGATCGTTTTATAAAGTATATGAGACAGCATGATTCCGGCCACATCATTATTAATTGCGGATACAAACGGCAAAAGATCAAAAGATTTAAGGTCTGAAAAACTCACTTCAAGAGACGGTAATTCAAGATGTGAATCTGATGTTGTACGACCTATGCCGGGAAAGTGTTTTGCAACAGCCATAACACCTCTTAGCTGAAGATGCTCTATCACCTTCGCTCCCATGTCTGACACATATTCCGGATCATTTCCGAAGGCCCTCTTCGTCATAATACTCTGAATATCTTCCGGAGCCACGTCCAGTACAGGTGCCATATTCATATTTATCCCGACTCCTTCAAGCTCTTTCGCAGTTATCCTTGCAAAATGCTTTGCATCATCCGGTCCTTTCATCCCAGGATTGCCGGGAAATTGTGTGAAGGGTTCTTTCAGTCTTGCGACCTGTCCCCCTTCCTGATCAACGGAAATAAATAATGGTGGCTGATTCTTTGAGAAAGCATACTTTTGAATAGAACTGCAAAGAACTTTTATTTGATCCGGAGTCTTCAGGTTTCCTGAAAAAAGAATTACGCCACCCACCTTTAACGTATCTATGAGGAACATGAGTTCTTTATTTAGCTGCGTTCCTTCAAATCCTACCATCAGGCGCTGGCCGGCGATCTGCTCAAGAGAATATTTTTTAAAAGCTAAAGATGTATTCATTAAATTACATTAACCAAATTGAATATTGACGATTGAATATTGACGATTTGTGGTACCGCTTCGCTCCAGGCGTCGCCTACGGCTATGCCCCGGCAAGCTATCTTTTTATATAATCGATAGAATTCCTTAAATATTCAATCTCCAATCGAAAATATTCAATTGTTTGAGATGTTGTCAGGTGCATGTTGTTTGCTGAGGGTTGATCTGTCGCAGATAACGGAGTTTAAATACAAGAGTTGCATTCAGGCTATCAGCTGTGAGCTATGAGCTGTCAACTCAGCAACTATCCGTGAGCTATACTTTTTAAACCCTTGGTAGAATCTTGTGCCAGATCTTTTAAGCTGTATCTT